>JAPKMV010000347.1 GCA_026645635.1 Caldilineaceae bacterium | reverse complement strand
CCGGCGGGAGGCGGATCACCTGGAGCGGCGTCTTGAAGGCGTTGAGCACCATCCACAGGAAGGGCGTCAGCAGAAACGCGGCCACCAGCAGGAGCGCCAGGACATAGAGCAGGTTGCCCAGCAGCCGGCGCAGGCGTTGAGGACGGTGTGCGGTCTTGGGCGATGCTGCCATCGTCATACCTCCAGGCGGCGGCGCGAATAGGTCACCAACAGGCTGATGCCGGTGACGATCGTGAAGAAGATGACCAGGAGCGCCGACGCGTAGCCGAAGTTGAAGTAGTAGAAGGCCTGGTTGTAGGTGTAGATGTTCAGCGTCTCCGAACTGAAGCCAGGCCCGCCGCCGGTCATGCCGTAGATGATGTCGAAGGTCTTAATGCAGTCGATGAAGCGCAGCAGCCCGGCGACGCTGATCGTCGGCAGCAGCATGGGCAGCGTCACCCGTCCCAGGATCTGCCAGTAGGACGCGCCGTCGACGCGCGCCGCCTCGAAGGGTTCGCTGGGCAGCCCCGCCAGCCCCGCCAGCACGATCAGGGTGATCAGCGGCGTCCACTCCCAGACATCCACCAGCACGAGCGACGGGATCACGCTGTTGGAACCGGCGATCCAGAGCGGTTTGGGCAGCCCCACTTCACCCAGGACAAAGTTGATCACCCCTGCGGTCGGCTCGAACATCAGTAGCCAGACCATCGCCACGGCCACCGGCGTTGCCATCATCGGCAGCAGCAGGATCGACGTGACCACCCGCTTGCCGCGATAGTCCTTGGCGTCGAGCAGCAGCGCGATCGCCACGCCGAGCACCAGCTCGACGGACATCGCCAGCGCCGTGAAATAGAGGGTGTTCCACACCGCGTTCCAAAAGCGCCCGTCCGTCATCAGCGCGATGTAGTTCTGCGGGCCGATGAAGGTGTTGGGCCGGCCCGCGGTGAGGCTCCACCCCGAAAACGAATTCCACAGGGTGTAGCCCAGGGGAAAAACCATCATCAGCACGACGAAGATGACGGCCGGCGCCGGAAAGAGCCAGCGTTGGTGGCGGTCGATGAAGCGGGTGATCATGGGCGCCTCACGAAATCTCTCAATCTCCTAATCTCTCAATCTCACGTTCATGATGAGATTGAGAGATTAGGAGATTTGCCCGATAAGCCTATTGTTCGCTGTCCAACAGCGCCTGGAACTGGGCGTTGGCCTCGTTGGCTGCGGCGGTGAAGTCGCCGCCTTCGATGGCCACGTTGACGGCGCCGCCGATGATGTCGCGGGCTTCCGTCACTGCGGTCACCAGCGGGCGGTCATAGCCGCGACCGTTGGCGGAAGCCGCCACAGCCTCCACCCAGTCAGCGGGGAAAGCGGCTGCACCGGCCGGGTCGGCCCACACAGACTCGCGCGCACCGGGCACGGCGCCTTCACCCTGGGTCTTGAGCACGATCTCTTTGCTCGTCGCCCACTTGATGAACTCGCAGGCCGCATCCTTGTTCTGGGAGCCAGAGTACATGGCCAGGCCCCAGCTCGTCACGTTGTACATGATGGAGCCAGCCGGGCCGGCCGGGAAGACGGCGACGCCGGTCTTGTCCGCCACGGTGGAAAGCTCCGGGTCGAGCACGTTGGCGTAGATCGAGCTGGCGTCGGTGTAGAGCGCAGCGTTGCCCTGGGCGAAGATTGCCACGGCCTGGGGCCACGACATGTTGAGGACGCCCGGCGGGCCATATTCGCGCAGCATGGTGGCGTAGAGGTCGATGGCTGCCAGCGCTTCCGGCGTGTTGATGGTGGCCTGGCGATTCTCATCGAACCAGTCGCCGCCCATGCTGTAGAGGAAGCTGGAGAACTGGGTCACCAGCGGGCTGCGCTGGCCGCGGGCCACGAAGCCGTACATCTCGTTGTCTTTGTCGGTCAGCGCTTCCGCCGCCGCCTTCAGTTCGTCGAGCGTGGTCGGCACGGACAGGCCAGCCGCCTCGAGCAGGTCCTTGCGGTAGTAGAGCACTTCCTGCTCGGTGACGATGGGAATGCCGGTGAGGACGCCGTTGACAGTCGTCGTGCCCACCGCGCCGTCGGCCAGATCCTCGAAGTCGTAATCCGGGTCGCTGACGCAGGCGGCCAGGTCCTCGTACCAGCCGTTCATCTGCATGACGCGCGCTTCCTGCAGCGGGCGCTGCATGAAGACGTCGATGTCGGAGCTGCCGGCGGTGAATTCGGTGGTCAGCCGCTGGTTGAGTTGATCTTCGCCGTAGGCCTCGAAGTTCACCTTGATGCCCGTGGCGGCCTCGAACTCGGCCAGCAGCGGCGTGATCGCCACCTGCCAGGGATGGTTGGCGCCGACAAGCCGCAAGGTCGTGCCCGCGTAGGGCATATCGCCCGCGGCGGCTTCCCCGCCAGCCGGCGCCTGGGCGGCCGGCGCAACCGGCGTACAGCCGGCCAGCATGGCCACCAGCATGACAACCGTGACGAGGACGTACCAGGGTTTCTTGACGTGCATAGCTTTCTCCTTTGAAAGTAGTGAATGGGGAAATTGACGACAAACCAGCAATATCACGTTTTTCGGTTGGACGCAACCTCCTTTCGACCGATTCTTTGCCAAATCCGTAGGTGGAACAACCCCTGCCCGTAGGTGCGGTTGAAAACCGCACATCGCCCCGCTGACCAGACACGTGCGGTTACAAACCGCACCTACGATGGAACAACCCTTGCTCGTAGGTGCGGTTTTCAACCGCACATCGCCCGGTTGACCAGACACGTGCGGTTGACCAGACACGTGCGGTTGGAAACCGCACCTACGCAATGCCCACCAAATCCCACGGGTTGCACATGACGCCCGCGGCGTCGAAGGCCAGCGGCACCTCGCGCACGATGCGCAGGTGCGGCTGGCCGGCAATCGCGGCGCGCAGGTTCGGGCTGGCCCAGAACTGGCGCAGCTTGCTCGTGTTGTTGATGAAGACCCAGCGCGCTTCCGCCGGCGGTTCGCCACAGCCGCGCAGCGCAATCTCCAGCGCGCGGCGGTCGTCGGCCATCGTGATCGGGATGCCCACTCGCTGCATCCCGAAGATGCCGGACGTGACGCTGTTGGTATAGGTCGCCACCCAGTCGATGCGCTCCACCGCGCGCAGCGTGGTCACGTTGGCCAGGCCGATGCCCGCGGCGTTGCCGTGGCTCTCCGCGGCGATGTCGAGCACGGCGATCACGGCCACGTCCGGCTGATGCGTCTCCGGCGTGCGCGGGATCAGGATGCGCCCGACCACATTGGTGTCCATGCCCGTGCCGGAGAAGTTCTTGCCGATCTCCTTGATCACCAGGATGTCGATCGCGTCGAAGGGCAGCCGGGGCATCAGCGCCCGCGCCTGCTCCAGCAGCGCGGTCTCGACCGCCGTGCCGATCTCGCTTACGTCGAGCGCATGGGCTGCGGCCGTCTCGCCAAAGGCGTTTTCCAGCAGCGCCAGCCCACCGACGAGATTGGTGTTCGCCGCGTAGATGCGCGCCGCGGGAGCCAGGAAGCGGATGAAGCCGCGCCCGCCGTAGAGGTGGATACGCTGCGCGCCGGTGTCCTTGCCCATGCCGATCACCGCCATCTTGGCCAGCCCGCTCTCCAGGTCGCCGTGAAAATCAGTGTGCGGCTTGATGCGGTTGACCAGCAGCGTGGCGTCGGCCGCGGCGGCGTTGGCATCCTGGTAGAGAGGCGGGCCGTCGGGCAGTTGGCCGATCTCCTTGACCTCCATCGTCGCCAGGATCTCCGCACCCACGCTCTCCGGCGTCACACCCAGGCTGGCGAGCATCTCCACCTGGCCCTCGGCGGTGGCGCCGCCGTGGCTGCCCATGGCCGGGAAGACGAAGGGATGGGCGCCGGCCGCGCGCACCACTTCCACCACCGTGCGCACGATGGCGGGCAGGTTGGCGACCCCCCGGCTGCCCGCGCCGATGGCCACGCGCATCCCCGGCTGGATGTGGCGCATGGGCGCGCTGCCGGACAGGGACGCGCGCACTGCCGCGGGCACGTCGTCCAGGCGGGGCGCGTCGAAGTGCTGCTCGACTTCCAGCAGGGTGGGTGGCAGGTCGGCGGGAAAGCGCAGGTCTCTGATTTGGTCGGCCAAGTGTGCGTTCATGATGTTTGTGCTTGAATTGTGAATTGTGAATCGTCAATTGTGAATGGTGAAGTGACGCTAGCGCAGCGCCCCTCGCTCCTCGCCCCTCGCCCCCACCTTCGTCCGCTTCACCCGCTCGACGATGTTGCGGATGATCGGCTCGAAGTCCGGGTCGGCGGGCTTGAATTCCGTGCCGCTGATGACGAGCGGCGCGCCGAAGACGACGATCTCGGCGCCCATTTCCAGCGTCTGGATCGCCTGGTCGATGCTGAGGCCGCCCACTGCCTGCACGGGAATGGTCACTGCGGCGAGCACACCGGGCAGGTCGTTGAGCGGGCTGAGACCGGCGATCATATTGCGTTCGTCGAAGCCGGTGTGGACGATGATGTAATCGACGCCCAGTTCCTCGGCGCGGCGGGCGCGGCCCGGCATGTCGGGGCAGAGCATCACGTCGCACATCACCTTGCCGCCGTACTTCTGCGCCATCTTCACTTGCTCGATGATGCTGGCGTCGTGGGCCTGGCCCATGACGACCACCATGTCGGCGCCGGCCTGGAACATCATTTCCGCCTCCAGCCCCGCGCCGTCCATCGTTTTCAGGTCAGCGACGATGGGCACGCCGGGAAATTCCCGCCGCAGAGCGCGCACGCCGTGCAGCCCCTCGGCCAGGATCAGCGGCGTGCCCGCTTCCAGCCAGTCCACGCCGGCGCGCACCGCAGCGCGAGCCACGTCCAGGGCTTCGTCGATGTTGGTGAGATCGAGGGAGATTTGAATGATCGGTTCCATAGGTTTATCTCAATGGTGAATTATGAATTGTGAATCGT
>JAPKMV010000346.1 GCA_026645635.1 Caldilineaceae bacterium | reverse complement strand
AGAGAGAAAGCAACTGCGCCCCGCGTCATTGGACGCAGGGCGCATATAAATCGAGGATGGCGAGGCGGCGTTCGCCGCGCTACCGCGTGACCACCGGCAGAAATAGTTGGTTCGCTGGTGCACTAGCGGCATCGTCCAGCGGGGCAGAGTCATTCAGCCAGGTGTCATCGGTGAGGACGACCTCCTCCTCGGCATCCGGGTCTTCTGCTTCCTGGCCGGTGAACTGGCTCAGCAAGACATCCGCGCCGCTGCTGCGCACGGCGCCGGCGCCGCGGTTGGCAAAGGTCACCGTGCTCGTCGTGCCGGGCAGCGCCTGGAGCATGGTGCATGGCTGGGTGTTAGTCAAACCGTCCTGGAGGACTTCGCACAGGGTGTATGCGCCCGGTCGCAAGCCGGTGAATCTGGCTTTGCCTTGCCGGTTCGTGATGCCGCTCGCCACCAGTTGGTTCTGGCTGTCGAACAGGTTCACGATCCAGCCGGTGTTGACCGGCTCGCGACTCTGGCGTGTGCCGTTGCCGTTGCTGTCTTGAAAGAGAAAAGCCCGAATGACCGCCACCTTCTGGTTGATGAAGGTGCAGGCAATGTTGTCGCCGCTGCTTGCGCTCAGGACAACCTGATTGGCGATCAAATCGACGGCTGCCTTGGTCGCGGGCGTGCAAACGATGTCGGTGAGGAGCCAATTGGCGGGCACGCGCTCGGTGACGGTGAAGACGCCGGGGTTGACGGTGAAGGTGCGGGCGCCCGCCGAGTTGGCGCCATCGCCGCTGAGTTGGAAGTTGCCCAAGGAGCCGGTGAAGCGGAAGCGGCGCCGGTGGTCGGGCTGGGCGTCTTTGGTGATGGTGATCGTGGCCGGTCCGGTCTGGCTGGGTGTCACGGTGATTTGGACGGTGGCGACGCTGCTGCCGCCGTTGCCATCGCTGACCGTATACTCGAAGCTGTCGCCGCCTGTGTACCCCGTCGTGGGCGTGTAGGTGACTGTGCTGCCGTCGGCAGTTACGCTGCCATGCGCCGCCGCGCCCACCGCACTCACCACCAGGCTGTCGCTGTCCACATCACCGTCGTTGGCCAACACAGGGATGGTGACGGGTGTGTCTTGCTCCGTGGCTGCGCTGTCCGCTGCGGCCACCGGCTCGTCGTTTACCGGGGTGATGTTGACCGTTACGGTGGCCATCGCCGTGTTCCCCTGGCCGTCCGCAATGGTGTAGGTGAACGCATCCTCACCGTTGTAATTGGCCACCGGTGTGTAGCGGATGGCGGCGCCGTCGATCTGCACGCTGCCATGCTGCGCCGCACCGACCGCGCTGATCGCCAGCAGGTCGCCTTCCGGGTCACTGTCGTTGTCCAGCACGGCCACGATGGTTGCTTCATCTTCGGCCTGATATGCGCTGTCGTCTTCGGCAGTGAGCGGCTGGTTCATCGCAGGCCCATCGACGTGGACTGTGACGCTGGCGCTGTTGTTCGCAGGGAAGGGGTCGAAGCTGCTGGTGGCGATGGTGGCCGTGCTGAGCAGGTCGCTGTTGGCCGAAGCCAGCGGCACGCTGACGCGGATCGTCATCGACGCCGATGCGCCGTCGTAGGCTGAGTCGAGCGCACCCAGGTTGCAGACCACGGCGCCGCTTGCGCCAACCGCAGGCCCTGCGCATGTGCCGGGGTCGGGAAGTTCGCCCGGCTGATTCATGGCTGCAAACTGACCGCCCGTTCCTGCCACCGTAGCGTCAAAGAAATCGCCGCCGCCACCGCCGGTATTGAGCGTCATCTCCACGCTGGTGAAGGCAACGCCGGCCGGCAGGATGGTGGTCGCCACGACATCCTGCGCCGCCTCGCCGCCGCCGGTTGGGTAGTTGACTACGTAGAGATCGTAAGTGAGTTCGCCACCTGCCGTGACTGGGTCGGGATAGGCGCCGAAAGACAGTTGAAGATCGCTGCCCGCAGGGATGGGGTCGTCATCGTCGATGCGAATGGTGTTGACGGCGCGTGCACCCAGGACCGCCCCTGCCGGATCGCTCAAGATCAAGTCGAAGTAGCGGGCGGGCTGGTCGTAGAGATCATTGTCGAGGATCGGGATAGCAATGGTCTTTTCGACCTCGCCGTCCTCAAAGACGAGCACACCGCTGGTCGCTTCGTAGTCCTGGCCGGCGACTGCCGGTGCGCCGGCGCCGTCCTGGGTGGCATAGCTGACTGTCACCGTCCCCAGCGCCGCGCAACTGCGCCGCACCGTCATCTGGAGCGAGCCGGCGCTCTCGCTGACGGCAAAGCTGTTCTGGTCGGTGCTGTCTGGCTGCAGGTAGACCGCCTGGATTGCGGCGCCCGGCCCCACAAAATCGCCATCAGCGTCGCCACCGCCGACGATGGGCTGTGCGCTGAGTAAGTTGTGGGTCGTGTCGATGACATCGACGCGGCGCGCGCCGTCGACAAAGTCCCAGGTGTAGAGACAGCTCCCTTCATCGTTGCTGGCCAGGAAATTGGCGGCGGGACCGACCGGGATGGTGGCTATCACCGATTCTGCCTCACCCAACCCATCGACCACGGCAATGTAGTCGTTCTCGCTGCCGCCATCGACGGTCACGTACAGGTGATCACCGTTGGGCGCAAGCAGCAGATCGACGAGCATGCCGTCGAATGCCAGCGTGCGCGAGATGGCCTGGGTGTGGGTATTGGCAATCAACAGGCGCCCGCCAAACTGGTTGATCACATAAGCGTAGGGGCGGAAGGGATCGACCACTGCATCGCCGAAAATGGACGATTGGTGCGGGATGACCACATCCACTACGTCGGTCTGCGGGTCGATGCGCTTGATCATATTGTGCTGCGTGTCAGAAACAAACACATAGCCCCCCACCAGTTGGAGCGATTGCGGCCATCCGGTGAAGATCGGCGTCCCCAGGACGAGCGCGTTCGTCAACGGATCGTAATGAGCCACTTCGACGAGGCCATTGCCTGCGCATGCCACGTAAATCTTGGTGTTTTCGTTGACGGGCAGCACAGAGGAGGCGTTGCAGTTGGAAAGCCCGCGGAAAGGCAGTTCGACGCTGGCCAGTACATTCTGTGTGGCAACGTCTACGATTTCCAACTGGTGCGTGAAGCCCTGATTGGTCAAGAAGAGCAGTGACCCGTCGGGGCTGTGGTTGATGGCGGAGGTGTTCGGCGTTGGCAAATAGGCGCTGGCACGGATATCGAGGCTGCTGGCATCGCGCAAGGTGACGGTGGCAAAGCCATCATTGGGTACGAAAATGACCGGGCCGTTGCCGGGCGCCTGCTGGCGGGGCGCAGCCAACGCGGCAAACGGTGCGCAGAAGGCCAGCAGCACGAGCGCCAGGGCGACAGCGCGTACGGAAAGCCTCTTGCCTGGCAGGTTACGGAAAACGGTGAGCAACATAGCAAACTCCCCTCTGTGAATAGATACTGACCAACAAACTCTGTTGGCAGTATGGGCGCAGAAGGAAGTTGCTATCCAGTTCATTTACCTGCTATTTGCAGGTCATTGGTTGCTAACCGATGCCGTCGAACTGCTCACTTTTTGGCGGGGGCGCCTGGGGGGAGCGCCAAATCGTAAGAATCTGTTTGTGAAGCCACCCACTTCAACGCAGAGCCGCGGAGATGCAGAGAAACAATTCGGTGCGATTCTGAGGCTGTTTCTCTGCGAACCTCTGCATCTCCGCGTCTCTGCGTCAAAGGCATATTTACATACACCCTATCACCGTCTCACGTATATCAGTCATGCCCGCCGATGTACATGCGCGTCATCTTCATCCAGTAGGGCCAGTCGTGGCTCCAGCCCTGCCACTCGCGGAAGGCATGAGGCACGCCCTTGTCCCACAGCGCACGGCTGAGGGCGCGGTTGTTCTCGATATTGGGGTCGTGCTCGCCCGCAACGAGGATGATGTCCATGCGCCGCAGCGCCTCCAACTGGTTGTGGTCGTTGAGGTTGGGCACAAACTGGCTGGGCGTGTTGTAGTAGATGTTGTCATCGTAGTAGCCGCCGAAGAAGCCGGTCATGTCATACTTGCCGCTCAGCGCCAGCACGCGACCGAAGAGGTGCGGGTGGCGGAACGCAATGTTGACGGCGTGGTACGCGCCGAAACTGCAGCCGTGGGAGATCATGAAGGGGTTGGGGTTCTTGTCACGGCTCAGCGGCAGCACTTCGTTGAGGATATATTCCTCGTACTGGATGTGGCGGTAGATGCGCCCGCCGGGGTGCGCCCAGCCGTTATAGAAACTCTCGCCGTCGATGCTGTCGATGCAGTAGAGTTGCAGGTCGCCCCGCTCGATCATGTCGCCCAGGTTGGCCACCATGCCGCGATCCTCGTATTCGTAGTAGCGGCCCATGCTTGTGGGGAAGATCAGCACGCGCGCGCCGGCGTGGCCGAAGATCAGCAGCTCCATGTCGCGGTTCAGGCGCGGGCTGTACCAGCGGTGATATTCACGGTTCATTTCGTTTCGCCTCTTATCCTTCGATTACACTGTGACTGTCAGTCCAGCCGCCCGGCGTCGCCAGCCCGCTCTCGACGGTGGCAGGATTCTCCCCGTCGCGCTGCCAGCCGCCGCCAGCGTGGGCGACATCTTCGATCCAAAAACGATACGCGTGGGCGCCGTGCGGCAGGCGCAGGATGGCGTGCCACCAGCCAGCGGTCGCCGGCTGTAGCGGGGTCGCACCGGGCTGCCAGTTGTTGAATGCGCCGACGACGCTGACCTGCGTCGCGTCCGGCGCCAGGCAGCCGAGATAGACCGCAAACGCCGGTTCGCCGGGCGCTGCCAGCGCCTGGATGGGCACTGTACCCCGGCTTGCCCATTTGTGCAATTCATGTTCGGGCAGATGGGCGCCACTGGCCGGGTAGCCGGTGAGCCGGCCGCCGTGGCTGCGCAGGGCGGCGGCCACCGCCCGCGCCGG
>JAPKMV010000345.1 GCA_026645635.1 Caldilineaceae bacterium | reverse complement strand
AAACCAACAGCCTCGACGTCGTCTACAGCAACCTGGATGAGACCTATGCCGGACGCATCCAGGCGATCCCCAATGTCACCAATGTGGACGCCGGCGTCTTCAGTTGGATCGCCTACCCGGAAACGCCCTACTTTCTGGTCTACGGCTACGAACCGGGCAGCGTGGCCATGGGCCACTATCGCATCGTCGAGGGCAAACCGGTGATGGGTCCCGGCCAGGTGGCGATCGGTCGCCGCGGCGCCGACGCACTCAAGAAGCGTGTCAACGATACGCTGCGCATCAACGGCCAGCCCTACCGCATTGTCGGCATCTACGAGACCGGCCAGGGCATGGAAGAGTCGGGCGGCGTCGTGGCGTTGGAAGACGCCCAGCGCATCGCCCAGAAGGAACGCACCGTGAGCCTCTTCCAGGTGGGGCTGCGCGCCGGCGCCGACGCCGACCTGGTCATGCAGCGCGTCAGCAACCTGGACGACGAGCTGACGGTGACCAAAGCCGCGGGCTACGCGGCGGGCGAAGAGTGGACGGGCTATTTGCAAGGCTTTGCCTGGGCCATTTCCGCCATCGCCATCCTGATCGGCGGGCTGGGCATGATGAGCGCCATGGTGATGAGCGTGCTAGAACGCACACGGGAGATCGGTACGCTGCGCGCCGTGGGCTGGAGCCGCTGGCGCGTCCTGCGCATGGTCATGGGCGAAGCGCTGACCTTGAGCCTGATGGGCGGCGTGCTCGGCGTGGCGCTGGGCGTATTCCTCGCCTGGCTGGCGGGTCAGGCGCCGGGTGTGGGCGCGTTTCTGGAGGGTTCCGTCGACCTGAGCATCATCGCCCAGGGCTTCGTGACCGCCATCGGTCTGGGGCTGCTGGGCGGCGTCTATCCCGCGTGGACAGCCGCCAACCTGCAGCCGGTGGAGGCGCTGCGCTACGAAGGCGGCGGCGCCACCCAGGTGACCGGCTGGCTGGCGCGCATCGGCAACCAGAGCTTCCGCAATCTCTGGCGGCGGCGCAACCGCACGCTGCTGTCCGCCACCGGCATCGGCATCGGCGTGGGCACGCTGGTCATGCTGGGCGGCCTGGTCGAAGGTCTCGTCGGCGAGTTGAATGGACTGGCCGGCGGTGGCGGCGCCGGCGCCATCACCGTGATGCAGCGCGACGTGGCCGACATGAGTCTGAGCAGCATCGACGAACGCGTCGTGCGTGCGCTCCAGGCGATGCCGGAAGTGACGACAGCCAGCTCCTTTATGCTAGGCTTTGTCAGCACGCCGGAGATGCCCATGTTCATGTTTGGCGGCCTGGAGCCGGACAGTTCAGCGATGAGGCATTACAAGCTGGTCGAGGGCCGCACGATCCAGCGTCCCAACGAGATCATGCTGGGGAAAGTCGGCGCGGCGACCTACAAGGTGGGCGTCGGCGACACGATGCAGTTGCTGGACAATCGCTACAAAGTGGTGGGCATCTTCGAGACCGGCGTGGCCTTCGAAGATGCGTCGGGGATGCTGGCGCTGCGGGAAGCACAGCGGCTGATGGGCCGGCCCCGCGCCGTCACCTTTATCTTCGTCGACGTGGCGCAGCCCAGTCAGGCCCAGGCGGTGGTGGATGCCATCAACCGGCGCTTCCCGGAGGCGCGCGCCAGCATCAGCAGCGAGTTTGCGCAGAACACCAACGACCTGCAGACGACGCTGGGCATGATGGAAGCGATCCGCTGGCTGGCGCTCTTTGTCGGCGGCATCGTCGTAGCCAACACCATGATCATGTCCATCTTCGAGCGGACGCGGGAGATCGGCACGCTGCGCGCCCTGGGCTGGCGGCCCCGGCGCATCATCGGCCAGATTCTGCTGGAGAGCCTCTTCCTGTGCATCGTCGCCGCGGTGCTCGGCTCGCTGATCGGCGTGGGTCTGTTTAACCTGGCGACGATGGCGCCGATGAGCGGCAGCTATCTGTCCGCGGCATGGAATGTGGAGATTTTCGCCTCGGCGTTTCTCACGGCTGGCGTGCTGGGCATTCTGGGCGGCATCTTCCCCGCCTGGCGCGCCAGCAGGCTGGAGCCGGCGGAGGCGTTGCGGTACGAGTAGAAAATCGCTCAATCGCTCAATCGCACAATCTCATCCGTTGCTGAGATTGTGCGATTGAGCGATTGGGAGATTGAGCGTCAACAAGTCGAAAGTGTGCGAAACCTATGAATCGATGGATCGTGGTGCTCATCCTCGTCGGCGTTGTCGGCGCTGCCGGCTGGTGGGGCTGGAATTATTACCAGGAACAGCAGGCGGCGGAAGCGGCTGCGGCAGCCGCGACCGAAGCCGCGGTCAGCAGCGATCTGGAGCAGGTGATCTGGGCGTCGGGACGACTGCAGCCGGTGCAGTGGGCGGGGCTGGCGCCCTCCGGCGCGGGCAGCGTGGCCGCCATCCATGTCCAGGAAGGTGACACAGTGGCTGCGGGCGACCTGCTGCTGGAGCTGGAAAACGGCGTCCTGCAAAGCCAGGTGAAAGTGGCCGAAGCCGCGCTGGCCGAGGCGGAGGCGGCGCTGGCCAGGCTGCGCGCCGGGGCCACACCCGCCGATATCGCCGCGGCTGACGCCGCAGTGGAGGGCGCCAAAGCGCAGGTGGCGGTGGCCAGCAGCCAGATGCTCGACGTGCAGGCAGCCATCGACTCGGCGCAGGCGCAGGTGCGCATGGCGCAGGCGCAGTATGCCGAGGTCGCCAGCCACCCCATTGCCGCAGAACGGCTGACTGCGCGCGCCTTGATTGCCCAGGCCGAGGCCGCATTGTCCAACGCCCAGGCCGCATACAACATGGTCAAAGGTGACCCAAACATCGGCGCGCTGCCCCAATCCCTTGCGCTGCAACAGGCGACGGCAGGGCTGGAGGTAGCGCAGGCGCAGGCTGACGTTGCAGCGCAGGGGCCGACCGCGCAACAGTTGGGCGTGGCCGCTGCGGCGATCGACGCTGCACAGACCCAGGTGGCCGCCGCGGAGAATCGCAGCGCAGCAGCAGAGGCGGGCGTCCGCGCCGCACTCTCCCAGGTCGCCAGCGCCCAGGCTGCACTGGATAAGCTGCTGGCCGGCGCCACCGCCGAAGACATCGACATGGCCGAGGCGCGGGTGCGTTCAGCCCGGGCGGCCGTTGCCAGCGCACTGGCGCAGTTGAGCCAGACCCAGGTCACGGCGCCCTTCGCCGGTCAGATCGGCGCGATCAACGTGCGGCTGGGCGAGCAGATTGCGCCCGGCGCTTACGCCATCCTGTTGGGCGACACCGGCCAGATGCATGTGGAGACCACGGATCTGCGCGAGACCGACGTGGTGCGCGTCGCCCAGGGCATGCCGGTGGAAGTCACCTTCGACGCCCTGCCCGAGCGTATCTTCACCGGTGTCGTGACGCACGTCGCCCCCGTCAGCAGCGCCGAACGCGGCAGCACCAACTACACCGTCTGGGTCGACGTCGCCGACCTCGACCCTAGCCTGCGCTGGGGCATGACTGCTTTCGTGAACATCCGGCCGGAGTAGAATCAGTTGCGAGGGGCGAGGGGCGACTGCATCCGAGCCTCGAACTTGGGTGAGGGGCGATGACTTCACAATTCACAATTGACGATTCACAATTCACAATTCCAACCAGTTGCGTCGCGCCGCGGCTTTTCGCCCCTCGCAACGCCTGACTCAACTATGACCGACCTGCTGATCGAATCCATCCACCTCACCAAGACCTACGGCGTCGGCGAAACTGCGATCCATGCGCTGGACGACGTCAACCTGCAGGTGCAACCCGGCGAGTTCGTCGCCATCATGGGGCCGAGCGGCTGCGGCAAGAGCACGCTGCTCAACATGCTCGGCGCGCTCGACCAGCCGACTGCAGGCGAAGTCTGGGTGGCGGGCGAAAACCTGGCGCGGCTCAAGAATGTGGACAATTTCCGCGCCAACACGGTCGGCTTCGTCTTTCAACTGCACAACCTGCTGCCGACGCTGACCGCCCTGGAAAACATCGAAGTGCCCATGCAGGGGCGCGTGGGCGGGCGGGAACGCCAGCGCCGCGCCCGCCATCTGCTTGACCTGGTGGGGCTGGGCGAGCGCGCCGGCCATCTGCCCAACCAGCTTTCCGGCGGGCAGCGCCAGCGCGTGGCCATTGCCCGCGCCCTGGCCAACAGCCCCAAGCTGGTGCTGGCCGACGAGCCGACCGGCGCGCTCGACAGCCAGAGCGGCGCCGAGATTCTGGCGCTGCTGGGCGAACTCAACCGCAGCGAAGGCGCGACGATTGCCGTGGTGACGCACGACCCACGCGTCGCCCAGGCCACCCAGCGCGTCCTGCGCATGCAGGATGGCCGCATCGTCGAAGACCATCGCGTCGACGACCCGCTGGCCGAAGATTTGCGTATGCTTGCCTTCAGCAAGCTGGGCGACACGATCCTCGACCCGGACGACGCGCCCCTGGAGGACATGACGCCGGAGGAGGAGGCGATTCTGCGGCGGATGATTTTGCGGCTGAGAGGGTGAATAGGTGAGAGGGTGAGCGGGTGAGCAGGTGTCGCCCCTCGCCCCTCGCCCCTCGCCCCTCGCAATTCGAATGGAGTCATCATGCACCAAACCGACATCGTAACCTTGTACGACTACAACTACTGGGCGACGCGGCGGATCACGGACGCGGCGGCGCGGTTGACGGCGGCGGAGTTCACCGCGCCGACGTCGCTGAGTTGGGGCAGTGTGCGCGATGTGCTGACGCACATGCTCGCTGCGGAGTGGATCTGGCGGGTGCGCTGCCAGGAAGGGCTGGCCCCGGACAGGCTGCTCGACCCTGCGGCCTTTCCCACGCTGGATGCGCTGCTGGCGCGTTGGGCGCAGGAGGAAGCGGCCATGCGCGCCTACGTGGGCAGCCTTGCCGACGATGCGCTCAACCGGCCGCTCACCTATCGC
>JAPKMV010000344.1 GCA_026645635.1 Caldilineaceae bacterium | reverse complement strand
GGGTTGCACGCAACTGGTGGCGCCGGCTGCAAGGGGACCAGGCCGCGCGGCAAGAGGAGCTGACCGCGGCGCCGACGGCCGACCTTGCCGGCCAGGCCAGCGTGCTGGCGATTCCCTTCGTCGACTATGCCCGCGGCGACGGGCTGACGATCGGGCCGGAGCAGCAGTTGCCCTGGGATGAACCGCACCTGATCGACGACAGCACGGGCTGGGTGCATGCCTATCGCGGGCTGTGGGGTCTCTATACGCAGGATCCCTTTGCGGGCGAAGATGCGCCCGCCGGGCCGATGTACAACCGGGACGGCACCGTGCGCCGCGCCTGGTATGACCCGGTCGGTTGGGCGGGGCTGGACAAAGTGACGCCCGTGACCCATCTGGCTGATGTGATCGACGCGCGCCAGCAGGTCGTGCGCGCCCAGCGGGAGGAGCGCCGCCAGGATGTGCGCGCCAGGACGGCATTGCTGCGTGGGCTGGGCGTTCAAGTGGCGGCCACAGCCGACCAGCCCCAACTCGCCGCCGCGCACGCCGAAGCCCAGCAGTTGATCCGGCAGCTCTCCCATGAGATCAACGAGCTGCAGGCGGGCATCGTGGCGGACAGCGCGCTGCTGGCTGCGCTCGAACGGAGCGCGGCGCAGGTGCGGGCTGGGGATTACGGCTCTCCGCGCGCCCACATCCGCCGCGCGCATCAGCCGGCTGCACCCGTCGACCTGCGCGCCAGCTACGTGGCCGAGTTCTGGGCCGCCATCAGTGTGACCGCGCTGCTGGTCGCCTTTGTGGTGCTCTTTGCCTTCCGCCCCAGCTATCTGCCGCTCTGGCTTGTCGTCATCTTGACGCTCTTTCTCTTCATCGAGGCGAGCATGCGCGGCACGGTGAACCGGCTGTTGAGCAGTCTCACCGGCGCGCTGGCGATCGTCGCCGCGCTGATCCTGCTCTACCGGTACTTCTGGTGGGTGGTGGGCGGCGTCGTGCTGGCCACGGCGCTGTACATTCTCTGGGATAACCTGAGTGAACTGCTGCGGGCGCGGCGGCGCACGAATCGCTAGTGCGGGTGGGGTTGCATAGAACGATGGTGTTGCGTGTTGCGTGCTACGTGTTTCGTATGACCACGCAACACGCAGTACGCAACACGCAACACGCAACACACAACCATCGACAACAATAGCGGATTCAATGAGGGGGCAGGATGGTGCGCACGGGATTGGAGCAGCTCGTCTTTGAGGAGCCGCAGCGGCTGCGGGGGCGGCGCATCGGGCTGGTGACGCATCCCGCCGCGGTGCTGTCGGACTTGACCGCCGCGGTGGAGGCGTTGGCCGCTGCCGGCGCGCAGATCACCGCGCTCTTCGGCCCCGAACATGGTTTCGACGGCGCCGCGCCCGACGCCACGGCCGTGGAACATGCTGTCCACCAACGGCTGGGCGCGCCGATCTACAGTCTCTACGGCGCGACCCATGCGCCGACGCCGGCCATGCTCGCCGACGTGGACTTGCTGATCTTCGACACCCAGGATGTCGGCGTGCGCTTTTACACCTTCCTGAGCACGCTCTTCCACCTGCTGCACAGCGCCGGCGCGTTGGGGCTGCCCGTGCTGGTGCTTGATCGCCCCAACCCACTCAACGGGATCGATGTGGAAGGTCCCCTGCTGGAGCCGGCGTACACCTCGTTTATCGGTGCGGTGCGCACGCCGATCCGCCACGGCATGACGCTGGGTGAACTGGCGCTGTTCATCAACGGCGAGTATGGCTGCGGTGCGCCGCTGGACGTGCTGCCCATGCGCGGCTGGCGCCGGGAGATGTGGTTCGATGCGACGGGGCTGCCCTGGGTGGCGACCTCGCCCGGCATCCCACAGTTCTTGACGACGGTCGCCTACCCCGGAACCTGTTTTGCCGAGGGCGCCAATCTCTCCGAAGGGCGCGGCACGACGCTGCCTTTCGAGATCGTCGGCGCGCCCTGGCTGGACGGTTTCCGCCTGGCGCAGACGCTCAATGCGCTGGAACTGCCGGGCGTGCGCTTTCGTCCGCTCAACTTCCTGCCAGGCGAGAATAAATATGCCGGTGAACGCTGCCAGGGTGTGCAGGTGCATGTGCGGGAGCGCACACACTGGGCGCCGGTGGCGGCGGGGCTGCATCTGCTCGCCGCGTGCCGCGCCCAGGCGCCGGAACAGTTCGCCTTTCTCGCTACAAGTTGGGAGGGGGAATCGCCTCATCTCGACCTGCTGGCAGGCACGGCGCGGCTGCGCGAGGGGCTGCTCGCCGGGGAAGCCGTGGCAACACTGGTGGAAAGCTGGCGCGCCGATGTGGCGGCGTTTCGGGCGCAGCGCGCACCCTATCTGCTCTACCCGGAATAGGGCCGCGCATCAGCGCAGCGGCAGGTCAGTTGGCGCCCCTTGCGCGGTTCGGCTATAATTGCGGCTGAACGTTCACCAGACACCCAGGGAGGAAACATCGTGCGCAATACGCTTCTACGTTCATGCAGCCTGCTGGTCGTCCTGCTGCTGCTGACTGCCTGTACGCGCGAGCGCGAGACGCCGGCGCCCACACCCACAGCCGCCACACCGGCGGCAACCGCTGCCGCGGCAGAACCGGCTGTCACGGTCGTCGATCCGGTGGCGGCGGTCACAGATCAGCCTGAGGAAGAGGCAGCGGCGACGCCGGAGCCGGAGGAGGAGGAGCCGACACAGGACACCTTCGACTACACTGTGCGCGGCGGCGACACATTGGCCGATATTGCCTTGCGCTTCGACACGACGGTGCAGACGCTGCGCGAATTGAACTTCCTGCTGGACGACAACATTTTCGCCGGCCAGGTGCTGTCCGTGCCCTATGTCGAAGGGATGACCGCCGAAGGCGCGCCGACGCCGACGCCGGCGCCCTTTGTCTACGTCGTGCAGCCGGGGGATTCGCTCTCCAGCATCGCCACCAAGTTTGGCATTTCCTCCATCACGCTGATCGAGGTCAACAATATCCAGGACCCGAATGCCCTGGCAGTCGGCGACGAACTGCTGATTCCGGGGTATGTCGCGCCGGCGACGGCTGGCAGCACGGGCACTGCGGGCGCTGCATCTGGCGCGACCGCAGCGACTGCGCCGGGGGATGAATTCCGCCATGTGGTGAGGGCGGGTGAAACGCTCTCAGGCATCGCCCAGCAGTATGGCGTTTCAGCGGCCAGCCTGGCCGCCGCCAACAACATCGGCGTCGGCGATGTCATTCGCATTGGCCAGGAGTTGGTGATCCCTGGGCTGAGCCGGCAGGCCGCGCTCGAAGCCAGTGCGGTGCGCCACACGGTGGCCGCGGGCGAGTCACTTTCCGCAATCGCCCAGCAGTATGGCGTCACAACCGATGCGATCATGGCGTTCAACGGGATCACCGACCCGAACCGGATCCTCGTCGGTCAGGTGCTGCTGATCCCGCCCGCGCAGTAGCAGGCTCTCGGCGTTCAGCCAGGTGAAATAGAACGCGGATGACTCGGATTTTGTGTCAATAGGGGCCGCTGCGTTGGACGGCGGCGGAACCGCGCAACTGGCTCAGGGCTGTCTGCGCGCCGAATTCGAGAAAGGCGGCGTCGGTCTGCACCGTAGCCAGTTGCCAGCCGCGCGCAAACATCTGTGCGGCAAAGGCCGCGGAGCCGGTGTGCAGACCGGCGGGAATGCCCCGGCGCCGGGCCGCCTGCAGGATGCGGTCGAGCGCCGCCACCATGATTGGATCGTCCTGGTCGACGCGCTGGGCAACGCCCAAGGCCAGGCTCAAGTCCGCCGGCCCAACGTAGATGGCGTCGAGACCGGGCACGTCCAGAATCTCGTCGATCTGCGCCAGCGCGGACGCAGTCTCGATCATGGCGATGGCAAGCACGTAGGCATTGGCGTGTTCGGGATAGTCCGCCCCGGCGTAGAGCATGGCGCGGCGCGGGCCGTAGCTGCGCTGGCCTGCGGGCGGATAGCGACAGGCCGCCACAAACGCTTCGGCCTCCTGCCGCGAATTGATCATGGGGCAGATAATGCCCGCGGCGCCGGCGTCGAGCAATTTCATGATGATGCCCGGTTCATTCCAGGGGACGCGCGCCAGCGGCGTCACCGGCGTCGTCGAGATCGCCTGCAACATGCTGACGGCTGTCTCATAGCCGATCAGACCGTGCTGCAGATCGATGGTCAGGCTGTCGAACCCGGCATGGGCCATCAGCTCGGCGGTGAAGGCGCTGGGAATGGTAAGCCAGCAGCAGGTGGCGGCATGCCCTGCCCGCCAAAGAGAACGCAATTGGTTTTCACGCATGGGCAGACTCGACTTCGTGTTTTGGGTGGATGAGGCGCTGTACGTATGCGCGGACTGTAGCACAGCGGTCAACCACTGTCAAACCCGCTGCCCGCACCCCACTGTGCTTATTTCCGCTTTTGCCACTGGCAATTTGACCGGATCGGTCGATATGCTATAATGCCATGACGTGCGCGCCTGGAATCGGCGTGTACATTGAGCGGCTTAGGGTTGCCGGCGTAGCTCAATCGGCAGAGCAGCTGTCTTGTAAACAGCAGGTTATCGGTTCGAGTCCGATCGTCGGCTCTGCTGGCGGAGAGCGTGTCAACGCTGCACATTACAAACATGGGCGGGTGCCCGAGTGGACAAAGGGAGCTGACTGTAAATCAGCCGGCTGACGCCTACGGTGGTTCGAATCCGCCCCCGCCCACTATTTAATGGTCAATTGTCAATGGCCAATTGCTAATTGTCGATGAGGCACCTCATTTACAATTGACCATTAACCATTGGCAATTGACAATTAAGTAGGCCCACATAGCTCAGCAGGTAGAGCACATTCTTGGTAAGAATGAGGTCATCGGTTCAAGTCCGATTGTGGGCTCTCCGAAGTTTGTGTAACTTCACGCCATAATCATGCTGGCGTGTGGAGCG
>JAPKMV010000343.1 GCA_026645635.1 Caldilineaceae bacterium | reverse complement strand
ATCGACGTCTTGACAAATTCAAATGTTTTGTGATGACAGCCCCTGACCACCGCGAACACCGATGACGAAACCCCGGCCTGGCGCAGCAACACTTCACCAATCACCCCAATCGCCCCATCATCCCCGCACCTATGATATACTGGCGCAATCGTCGTAATCCGTTCGCCAGGCCCTGCGGCTTGTTCTGAGTTGAGGTGATGAAGATGCGTGGTCGAGCCATGCTGCTGGTGGTGTCCCTGATGCTGAGCGCCGGCCTGCTGCTGTTCCTGAGCAGCCAGCCGCCCGGTCTGGCCGCGCAAGATAGTCCGCTGGCGCCGGACAGCCCCCTGGCGGTTGCGCCCGAAGCAACGGCTACGCCCGAACCCACGGCAACCACAACCGTCACCCCTACGGCAACGGCGACCCATACGACGACGCCCACTCCAACCGATGCGGCAACCGCGACAGCAACAGCTACAGCCGCCACCCCCAGCGCTACGCCAACCCGCCGCGCAGTCGCCGCACCAACCACTGACGCCATCGAGCCGTTCGATGTGGACGCGTTCGACGCCTTCATTGCCGCTGCGCGCCGCACCTTCGACGTGCCTGGCGCCGCCGTTGCGATCATCGACGGCGACGAGGTGCTCCTGGCCGAAGGCTATGGCGTGCGCCAACTGGGAGCGGAAGCCGCCGTCGACGCGGACACGCGCTTTGTGCTGGGCGGCGCCAGCCACTTGCTGCTGGCCAGCGCGGCCGCGGCACTGGCCGACGCCGGCGTGATCGAACTCGACCGTCCCGTCGTCGAGTATCTGACTGAGTTCGCACTCTACGACGGCTATGCCGGCGACCACACCACCCTGCGCGATCTGCTGGCGCATCGCACGGGGCTGCCCGCCTACACCGGCGACCTGCTGGACAAGCTGGGCCTCGATCGCGGCGCGGCGCTGGCGCAATTGCAATATCTCCCGCCTGCCGTTTCCTTCCGCGGCCAGGAAGGTTTCTCCAACCTGGGCATCTTTGCTGCGGCTGAGGTGTTGGACGCCGTCGAAGACAAACCGTGGGAAGAGATCGTGGCAGAGCGTATCTTCACGCCGCTGGGCATGGCCCGCAGCAGCGGCTACTCCGACGCGCTGCTGGAAGATGAAAACGTGGCAGCGGCACACTTCGACGCGGGAACAGGCGTCGCCGTCGGCGACTGGCCCAACCTGACCGTCCTTGGCGCGGCGGGTCAGACAGCCGCGACACTGGCCGATCTAACCGCCTGGGTGCGCATGGCGCTGGCCGCCGGTGAACTCGACGGCGAGCCGCTGCTAACGGCGGAGAGCGTACAAGCTCTATTCGCCCCCGCCATGGTCGGCGGCGATGGCGGCCCGCTGCAAGATCCTCTCGCTGCGCGCTGCCTCGGCTGCACCACCTATTATTACCGCGGCCATCGCATCGTCGAGGCGGCGGGCGCGGCGCCGGGCAGCCGCGCGCTGCTGCTGCTCGCCCCCGATGACGACCTGGGGCTTATCGTCCTGGCCAACCGCGACCTGACCGCGCTGCCCGAAGCGGTGCGCAACGAATTCCTGGAGCAGCTTTTCGGCGCCGCAAACCGCAACTTGCAGGCCGATGCGCGCGCACTCGAAGCAACGTGGAAGGCGCAGCGCACGCCGCCGGCAGCGCCGCCCGACCCCTTCGAGCCAACCCTGGCGCTGACGGGCTACACCGGCAACTACGCCAGCGACTTCTTCGGCGACTGGATCATCAGTTCCGTGCTGGGGCAGGACCGGCTGGAAGTTGCCGCGGGGTTGAGCGGCTTCCCCGGCGATCTGCTGCCCTTCGACGGCGACACCTTCCTGCTCACCTGGCGTGATGCCAACGAAGGCCATGACGAGATCACCTTCACGCTGGAAGGCGATCTCGTCATTGGTTTCACCAGCACACGCTACGGCGAGTTCACGCGCACCGGCGACTGATTTGATCGACTCCTTGCCCGCCCGTGAATTCGCCAATCCTCACGGACGTGATAACATTGCGCGCCTATGGCGAAACAATACTACGGTGGACAGGCAGTAATCGAAGGCGTGATGATGCGCGGGCGCAAGTCGATGGCTGTGGCCGTGCGCAACCCCCAAGGCGAAATCGTACTCCACGAAGAGCCGCTCAAGGCAAAGATCTACACCAGCGCCTGGGGTCAATGGCCCTTCGTGCGCGGCCTCGGCATGTTGTGGGACGCGCTCGGCCTCGGCATTCGTGCGTTGATGTGGAGCGGCGAAGTGGCTGCGCAGGAAGAGGGCAAAGAGGGCGAGAAGGTGGAGTTCACCGGCCCGGTCGCGTGGACGACGGTGGCGGTGAGTCTGGTCTTTGCCATCGGTCTCTTTTTTCTGCTGCCGACCTTCCTGGCGCGGCTGTTGGCCACCTTTGTCAACGATGACCCGTTCGTGGATGCCATCTTCGAGGGCGTGCTGCGCCTGGTGATCTTTCTGATCTACCTCTGGCTGATCGGGCGCATCCCAGACATTCGCCGCGTCTTTGGCTATCACGGCGCCGAACATAAGACCATCAACGCCTACGAGGCGGGCGCACCGCTGACCGTGCCGGAGGTGCAGCGCTTCAGCGTGCAGCACACCCGGTGCGGCACCAGCTTCCTGCTCTATGTGCTGGTGATCAGCATCATCCTCTTTGCGCCGCTCACCTTTGCCAGCGTCGAGCCGGATTGGCTGGCGCTGCTCCTGCGTTTTGTGACCCGGCTGATGCTGATCCCGATTGTCGCCGGCATTGCCTACGAGATCATTCGCTTCAGCGCCGCCCACGACCAGAATCGTTTCATGCGCATGTTGATCACGCCGGGGCTGTGGCTGCAAAAGATGACGACGCGCGAGCCGGACGACACCATGGTCGCGTGCGCCATCGCCGCGCTCACTCCCGTGCTCGTCGCCGACGGCAAACTGGCTGAACCCGTGGCGGCTGGCTAAGAGACTGTTTGAAAAGGGGGAAGGTTGACGCAGAGACGCAGCGGCGCAGAGGTTCGCAGAGGAGTTGCAGTGCTGGCTACTGCTGCGCTTGCTCTCGATTTTCTCTGCGTTTCTTTGCGTTTCTCTGCATCTCCGCGCCCCTGCGTCAAAATGGGGTGACTTTATCAACAGTGTCTTCGCGCTGTGTCAGCACCATCCACACAAAGACCGGCAACTTCATCATTCGCCGCCAGCGCCGCGGTTCGCGCAGCAGGCGGTAGAGCCACTCCAGGTTGAGCCGCTGCAGCCAGGCCGGCGCGCGGCGCTGCACCCCTGCCACGAAGTCAAAGGCGCCGCCCACACCGATGGCCACCGCCGCATGGAGTTCGCAGCGATGCGCAGCGATCCAGAAGTCCTGGCGCGGGTGCCCATAGGCGACGAAGAGGATGTCGGGCTGTGTCGCCGCCAGCCAGCCCGCGATGGCCGGCCACTCTTCCGGCGTTGGATTGCCCGCATACGCGCCGGCGATGACCAGCCCAGGGTAGCGTTCGCGCAGGATCGTGGCGGCGCGTGCAGCCACGCCCGGCGCCGCGCCCAGGAAGAAGACCCGCCAGCCCCGCTGCGCGGCGCGCTCGCTGATGCGATAGATGCCGTCGGAGCCGGTCACCCGCTCGCGCAGGGTGTGCCCGGCGCGCCGCGCCGCCCACAACACCCCGGCGCCGTCGGCTACGCGCAGGTCGGCGCCGGCCAACACCGCGGCGAAGGTCGGGTCGCGCCGGGCATCCACCAGGTATTCGGGGTTGACGGTGCAGATCTGCCGCGCGCAGTGCGTCTCGCGCCGGGCGTCCACCCACTGCGCGATCTGGTCGAGCATCTCTGCATTGTCTACGCCATCGACGGCGACGCCCAGAATCGTGACGGTTTCGCTCATCGGTTGCTTCCTTGTTGTGCGTTCACCATGTCACCGGCAGCCGTTTCGGCGCGCGCAGGATGGGGTTGGTGTGCCAGCGCAGCGCACTGGGTTCCACGGCCAGACGCAAGTGCGGCAGCCGCTCGAAGAGGACGGTGAGCGCAACGCGCGCCTCCAGCCGGGCCAGGGGCGCGCCCAGGCAGTAGTGGACGCCCAGCCCGAAGCCCAGATGGCGGTTGTCTGCCCGCGTACAGTCGATGGCGTCGGGTGCGGCGAACGCAGCCGGGTCGCGGTGCGCGGCGGCCAGCACCAGGCTCACCGCGTCCCCGCGGCGGATGGTCTGGTCGCCCAAAACGATCTCTTCGGCGGCGAAACGCATGGTGGCGCGCTCCACCGGCCCGTCGAAGCGGATCAATTCCTCCACTGCGGCGGGAATCTGTGCCGGCGTCGCCCGCAGCCAGGCCCAGAGCGCGGGCCGCAGCAGCAGCGTCAGCACCAGGTTGCCCACGAGATAGACCGAGGTCTCATGGCCGACGACGATCAGCAGCAGGATCATGCTGTAGAACTCCTCCGGGCTGAGGTGGTCGCCGGCTTCCTCGGCGGCCAACAGCGCGCTGATCAGGTCGGGCTGGGGCTGGCGGCGCCGCGTTGCGCTGGCGGCGTCCAGGTAGGCGACGAAATCTTCCATCGCCGCGCGCAGGCGGGCGGTCTTGCGCTCGTTGCGTTCGCTCGACGCCGAAGGGGCCACCAGCACATGCGACCAGGCGCGCAGCCGGCCGTGGTCCGCCGCGCCGACGCCGAGCATGGCGGCGATGGCTTCCACCGCAAAGGGCAGGGAGAAGTCGGCGATCAGGTCCATCTGACCGCGCTTCAGCGCGCGGTCGATGAGGCGGTGGGCGACGGTGAAGAGCAGCGGCTCCATCTCCTCCACGCGGCGCGCGGAGAAGGCGCGATTCACCAGCCCACGCAGCCGGGCATGGTCGGCGCCGTCGGCGTTGAGCATGTGGTGGGTGAGGAGGCGGTAGAGGGGCGGCGGCTCAGGCTGCGCCGCGCGCTCGGCCGGCGTCAT
>JAPKMV010000342.1 GCA_026645635.1 Caldilineaceae bacterium | reverse complement strand
TCTCACATATCAACGGAGATTGTGAGATTGTGAGATTATGAGATTGATCGCACTGAGCGAACATGCAATCAACTACTACGCCGCCGCGCTTTGCAGCGCTGCGCCACCGCGATTTTCGGCTGCTGTGGGCGGGCAATTTCATCTCCATCTTTGGCACGCAGATGCAGTTGACTGCGATCAACTGGCATATCTACCAACTGCTGGCCGGCGCGTCGCTGACCATCGACCTCTTTGGCTGGAGCATCGATCTCAACCCGGAGGCGTTGGGGCTGGGCGGGCTGGGGCTGGTGCGCATCATCCCCATTGCGCTCTTTGCCCTGGTGGGCGGCACCCTGGCGGACATCACCAACCGGCGCACGATGCTGATTTGGACGAACGCCATCGCCGCGCTGCTGGCGCTGACGCTGACCGTGGCCAGCTTCACCGGTCGCGACAGCGTGGCCGCCATCTACCTGCTCACCGCACTGACTTCGGCCACCGCGGCTTTCATGGGACCGGCCATGCAGTCGCTGATCCCCAACCTGGTGCCGGCCAGGGAGTTGACCAACGCCATCAGCCTCAACTCCACCGTGCGCCAGATCGCCACCATCGCCGGCCCGGCGCTGGCGGGGCTGCTCATTGCCGTGGCGGACATCGGCTGGGTCTATGCGCTCAACACCCTTTCCTTTGCCGCCATCATCCTGGCGCTGGTATTGATGCACCACCGCGGCCACGCTGCCGCCACCGACACCGGTCTCAATTTCAAGGCGATCCAGGAAGGCTGGCACTTTGTGCGCCACACGCGCATCATCTGGGGCACGATGATCCTGGACTTCTTCGCCACCTTCTTCAGTTCGGCGCGCACGATGCTGCCGCTGGTGGCCGGGCAAATGTTGGGGGTGGGCGCGGCGGGCTACGGCCTGCTCTCCACTGCCGAGGCGGTTGGCTCGCTGCTGGCCGGCGTGATCCTGTCGCTGCGCCGGGACATCTATCGCCAGGGGCTGGTGCTGCTGAGCAGCGTGGCCGTCTACGGCGCGGCCACTGCGCTCTTCGGCCTCTCGACCAGCTTCGCCCTCTCCTATGTGCTCTTCGGGCTGGTCGGCGCGGCGGACACCATCTCCACCGTGATCCGCCAGACGATCCGCCAGTTGATGACGCCCGACCACCTGCGCGGGCGCATGACCGGCATCAACCAGATCTTCTTCATGGGCGGCCCACAGTTGGGCGAACTGGAGGCGGGCGTGGTGGCCGCGATCTTCGGTGTGCCCTTCGCCATCGTCAGCGGCGGCATCGCCACGATCGTGATGACCGGCTGGGTGGCGTGGAAGTATCCGCGGCTGCGGCGGTATACGAGCGAGGGATAGACCGCGGAGTTGGTAGAGGAATAGACCGCGGATTTGGCGGATTAGGCGGATGGTCGCGGATTGTTGTATTAATCCGAGAAAATCCGCCGCATCCGCCTAATCCGCGGTCTATGTAGAAAACCCTTTGCGCCTTTTGCGTGAGCGATTTGCAGGGCACGTAGACGCAGCGCTCACCGCTGTGGTCGCCAACTCTCGAAGCGCCGCTCCAGCGCCTCCAGCAGCGCGGTCAATCCGTAGCCGAACAGCGCCAGGATCACCACACCGACGAACACCTTGTCCGTCTGAAACGTGGCGCCGGCGATGCTCATCATGTGGCCGATGCCGGCTTGCGCCGCAATCAACTCCCCCACCACGACGCCCACCAGACCGCGCCCCACGCCCAGGCGCAGACCGGCCAGGATAAAGGGCGTTGATGAAGGCAGCGCAATCGTGGTCAAGATCTGGCGGTCATTGGCGCCGAAGGAGCGGGCGCAGCGCACCAGCAGCTCATCCAGCACCCGCACGCCGGTCATGGTGTTGACCACGATGGGAAAGACCGCGCCCAGAAAGACGACTGCGATCTTGGAGTAGATGCCGATCCCCAACCAGAGGATGAGCAGTGGCATCAGCGCCACCCGCGGCACAGCGTAGAGCGCCGAGACATACGGGCCAAAGATCGCGTTGAAGCGGCTGCTCCAGCCAAGCAGGACGCCCACAGGAATCCCCACGATGACGGCCAGCCCCAGGCCCCAGGCAAACTCCACCCCGCTCACCCACAGGTCATGCCAGAGCCTGCCCTGGGCCAGTTCCACAAACGCCGCAACGATGCGCGACGGCGAGGAGGAAAAGAGCGGCCTGACCAAACCCAGCGCAGGCAACAGTTCCCATAGCGCAAGGAAGGTGGCAACCGAAACCACGGAGAGCAGAAGGTTGCGGCGTTTGTCGTCGGGTTTCATGGCAACCTCACGCGCGCCCCGCCGGCAGGTCGCGCGGCCGCTCCAGCAGTCCCCAGATCTGTTCTTCCAGCGCTAGGAACTGGTGTGTGCGCTGGATGTTCAACGGCCGCGGGCGCGGCAGCGACACGGTAATGTCGGCCTTGAGCCGGCCCGGCGCGGCGGACAGGACGAGCACCCGGTCAGCCAGAAAGATCGCCTCGGCGATGTTGTGGGTGACATAGACAGCCGTCATCGGGCGTTCCAGCCAGATGCGCTGCAGCTCCGCCTGCATGTACTCGCGGGTCTGTGCGTCCAGCGCCGCCAGCGGTTCATCACAGAGCAGCACGTCGGGCTGGACGGCCAACGCCCGAGCCAGGTTTGCACGCTGCTGCATCCCGCCGGAGAGTTCCCGGGGATAGCTCTCGGCAAAGCCTCCCAGCCCGACGAGCGCCAGGTACTCCCGCGCAATCGCCGCGGCTGAGCGCCGGGCCATGCCCTGCAGTTCCAGCCCATAGGCCACGTTGCCCACCACCGTGCGCCAGGGGAGCAGCGCCGGCGCCTGGAAAACCATCGCTCGTTCCCGGCCCGGCCCACTGATGGGGTGGCCATCCAGGGTGATGCGCCCATCCTGTGGCGCCAGCAGCCCCGCAATCACATTCAGCACCGTGGTCTTGCCGCAGCCGCTCGGCCCGACGATGGCCACAAATTCACCTGGCCGCACGGCAAAACTTACCTCTGCGACAGCCACCAGCGAGCGCCCGTCGCGCTGCATCGTATAGCCCGCGGTCAATTGGTGGACTTCAAGATGCGCCATCGTTCGCACTCACCGTTCCACCGCCAACCGCGCAAGCCTCTCGTCCAGCAGCCTGGCAAGCTGGCTGATGTAGGGTTCTTGTAGCAGCAGGTCTCGGTGCGTCGTACCCGGCACCACATCGATTGCTACGCTGTCGGTAAGACTCGCCCAACGCGCTTGGCCTGTGCTGTTCTGTGCCCTCTGCTCACTCTGCAACAGAATCAACGGCGCCTGGATGCGCTGCGCCTGAAAGGCGCGCTGCGCGACAAGGTGAGCCTGGCTCAGCCGCTGCCGGCGCAATTCCGCCCCACTGGCGCGCGCATGGACAAAACTCATCAGGCGTCTGAAGCGGATCGCAACGGAGGCAAACGTTGCCTGCAAGAGCCGATTGGCGCGCCAGAGAGTCTCTGCCTGGCGCACGTAGTATTGGAAATCCTGTTCTACCGGCGGCGCCGCCTGCCAGGTGGGGCCGTTGGCCGGCGGCGTTGCATCGAGCGAAATGACGGCCAGCACCCGCTCCCCTGTTGCCTCAAGCTGCTGCGCCATCTCTACTGCCACGTGGGCGCCGAAGCACATACCGCCAATCAAATAGGGGCCGTCAGGCAAAAAGCGCCGCAGCTCTTGCACATAGAATGCCGCCATCGCTTCGACGGTGCTGTGCGGCGCCCGGTCGTCGTCCAGGCCAATCGGGTGAAACGCGTAGACCGGCTGCTCTGCGCTCAGGTGGCTCACCAGTGGGCGGAAGCGCAGCGCAGAGCTGCCGCCGGGCGGTGCGAGAAACAATGGTATGCGGCTACCCTGCGACCGGATCGCCACCAGCGCCGACCAGTCGGGCTGCCAGGCGCGGTCGCGCAACGCCTGCGCCAGCGCTGCGACCGTGGGCGTGGCAAAGAGGATGGTCAGCGGCAGCCGGCGTCCGGTTGCGCGTTCGATCTTGTCCAGCAACTTGACGGCCAGCAGGGAATGACCGCCGAGATCGAAAAAGTCATCCTCCACGCCGATGGGGCGCAGCGCCAGCACATGTTCCCAGATGTGCACCAACTGCCGTTCCAGGTCATCGCGCGGGGGCGTCGCGGCGCGCGCCGGTGTCTGAAACGTCGCCGGTTGCGCCAGCAGCGCCTGTACGTCGGTTTTGCCGTTTGCGGTCAAGGGAATGGCATCCACAAAAACAAAGGCCGCCGGAATCATGTACTCTGGCAACTGGTCTGCCAGGGCGCTGCGCAACGCAGCGGGGGAGGGCTGCTGCAGCGGATCGACCACCAGGTAGGCAACCAGCCGTTGGTCGCCGGCGTGCTGCTGGGCGATGACGGCCGCATCGCGCACGGCGGGGCGCAGCCGCAGGGCGGCCTCGATTTCTCCCGGTTCGATGCGATAGCCGCGCAGCTTGACCTGCCGGTCCCGGCGCCCCATGAACTCCACAACACCGTCGCTACGCCAGCGCGCCAGGTCTCCGGTGCGATAGAGAATCTCGCCGGGACGAAACGGATGGGGGACAAAGTGCGCAGCGCTCAACGCTGGCCGCCGCAGGTAGCCGCACGCAACGCCGTCGCCGCTGGTGTAGAGTTCGCCAATCACGCCAATGGGCGTCGGTTCCATCTGCGCATCCAGGATGTAGACCTGCGTGTTGGGGATGGGCCGGCCAATCGGAATCGACGCCGTGAAAGGGGGCAGTGGGCGCGGGATGGGATAGGAGCAGGTAAAAGTTGTGTTCTCTGTCGGCCCGTAACAGTGGATCAGCGTTGTATTGGGGAGCTGTTCCTGCGCCCTGCGCACATGCTCGATGGAGATCGTCTGCCCGCCGGTAAGCACCACGGGGATGTCGTGCAGCATCTGCACCCGCTGATCGAC
>JAPKMV010000341.1 GCA_026645635.1 Caldilineaceae bacterium | reverse complement strand
CCCGCCGCAGCCGCTATCGTTTTGATCAAACCGTCAATGATGCGAGGTGCGCAATTGTCTATCGATCAACGAAAAGCCGATCATATTCGGATCAACCTGGAGCAGAATGTCCAGTTTCCCCAGTTGACCACAGGGCTGGAACGCTACCGTTTTGTCCATCAGGCGCTGCCGGAACTCGATTTGCATGCCGTCGATGCCAGCGTCACGCTCTTTGGCCGCACCGTGGGTGCACCGATCCTCGTCAGTTCGATGACCGGCGGCACCGAGCAGGCCGAGCTGATCAACCGCAACCTGGCCGTGGCCGCCCAGGAGCACCGCCTGGCGATGGGCGTCGGCAGCCAGCGCGCCGCCATCGAGCTGGACAGCGTGCGCCGCACCTTCCGCGTGCGCGACGTGGCGCCGGATGTGCTGCTCCTGGCCAACCTGGGCGCCGTGCAATTCAACTATGGCTACACGATCGATCAGTGCCGCCGCGCCGTGGAGATGATCGAGGCCGACGCGCTGATCCTGCACCTCAACCCGCTGCAGGAGGCAGTCCAGCCGGAAGGCGACGTGGACTGGCGCGGTCTGCTGGGCAAAATCGAAGCGGTCTGCCGCCAGTTGGGGAAGCCGGTGGTCGTCAAGGAAGTGGGCTGGGGCATCAGCCGCGCCGCCGCGCGGCGGTTGATTGAGGCAGGCGTCAGCGCCATCGATGTGGCCGGCGCCGGCGGCACCTCGTGGAGCCAGGTGGAGATGCACCGCGCGCCCACCGAACGGCTGCGCCGGTTGGCCGGCGCCTTCGCCGACTGGGGCATCCCGACGGTGGAGAGTCTCTGCGCCGCCCGCGCTGCCCGCGCCGAACTGAAACGCGACGATGTTCACCTCTTTGCCAGCGGCGGCATCCGCAGCGGCCAGGAGATCGCCAAATGTGTGGCCCTGGGCGCCGACCTGGTGGGGCTGGCGTCGCCGTTTCTGAAAAAGGCCGTCCTTTCGGCGGAAGATGTTGCGGAAGAAATGGAAATTCTCAGCACGGAGCTGCGCATCACGATGTTTTGCAGCGGCGCGGGCGATTTGGCCGCTTTGCGCCAGCCGGGCGTGCTGGTGGCGGTGGAGGCATGACGATGACAGTTGAAGTGACGCTGCAACCATTTACCCAACGCTGGCTGCCGGCCCTCGAACGCGAGATGCGTGCAGCCCTCACCAGCAGTGAGCCGGCGTTGGCCTATCATTACGGCATGATGCACTATCACATGGGCTGGGTGGGCGCGGATTTCCAGCCCAGCGACCTGCCCGCGGGCAAGCGCGTGCGCCCGCTGCTCTGTCTGCTGGCCTGCGCCGAAGTCGGGGGCGACCCCGCCCAGGCGCTGCCCGCGGCCGCAGCGCTGGAGATTCTCCACAATTTCTCGTTGGTGCACGACGACATCGAGGATGGCGACGAAACCCGCCGCCACCGCCCCACGGTTTGGAAATTGTGGGGCGCGCCCCAGGCGATCAACGTGGGCGACGCCATGTTTGCCCTGGCTTTTGCCGCCCTCCAGCGCGCCGCCGACCAGGGCGTGACGCCTGAACGCACGTTGGCTGCCCTGCGCACCTTCACTGCGATGACGGTGGCGCTCACCGAAGGCCAACACCTGGACATGCGCTTCGAGCAGCGCGACGACGTCACCGTCGCCGAGTACATCCGCATGATCCAGGGCAAGACGGCGGCGCTGATCGGCGCCAGCGTAGCCATCGGCGCGCTGATCGGCGGCGCGACCGCAGCGCAGGATGAGGCGTTGCAGCGCTTTGGCCAGGCCATTGGGCTTTCGTTTCAAGTTCAGGACGACATTCTCGGGATCTGGGGCGACCCGGCGGTGACGGGCAAGGCCGCAGGCAACGACATTCTGCGCAAAAAGAAGAGTCTGCCGCTGCTTCACGGGCTGAATGACCCGACCGTGGGGCCGCGCCTGCACGAGTTGCTGGCCGGGGAAGTGACGGCGGCGCAAGTGTCCCGTGCGCTCACGCTCCTCGACGAGGCCGGCAGCCGCGCCTATGCCGTGGCGGAGATGACTCGCTGGCACGGCATAGGCATTGCCGCGCTGGAAGAAGCCCTCGGCGCCCAGGCCCGCCAGTCCCCGATTTTCACGGTCACGGAGCAGTTGTTTGGGCGGAGTGCGTGAGGGGAAGGAGATTAGGAGATTGGAGATTAGAGACTGGCGTAATCTCGCAATCTCTTAATCTCCTAATCTCTAATCTCCAGTCTCCAGCTACAACTTAATCTCCGCGAAGATCACATTCGTGTCCTGAATCTTCTTGAAGGAGAAGCCCAGTTTGGTGCAGATGCGGCGCATGCCCTCGTTTTCGGGCAGGATCTCGGCGATGATGCGCTCCAGCCCCTCGTCGCGCCCGACCTGCAGCAGCCGGGTGAGCAGTTCTGTGCCCAGCCCCGTGCGCTGATATTGGTCGTTGACCAGAATGGCAAACTCGCCGTCGGATGTGCCCTGCAGTTTCGTGAGCTGACCCATGCCGACGATTTGCAAGTGGCCGCGTTCGTCGCGACGTTCGGCCACCAGCGACATCTGGCGGTCGTAATCGACAAAGCAGAGCGCAGCCAACTGCTCATGGGAGACCAATTGTGTCGGCGCGACGGGGTGGAAATAGCGCAGGTAGATGCTGTAGGGCGACAGCGTGCGGTTGAACGCCGCCATCATCGGTTCGTCTTCCGGCTGGATGGGGCGGATGCTGACCTCTTCACCCGTCTGGAGCGTGAAGGTGGAACTGTACTTGGTCGGCACCGGGCGGATGGCCGTGCGCGGCAGCGCCTTCTCGTCGGTGTCCGGGTCGTGCAGCACGATGCGGGCGTCGAGCGCCACAATCTGCTCGCTGGAGGCCAACAGCGGGTTGATGTCGATCTCCTTGATCCAGCGCTGCTCGACGACGAGCTGGCTGAAGCGCACCAGCAGCCGTTCCAGCGCTTCCACGTCCACCGGCTTGCGCCCGCGCACACCTTCCAGCGCCTCGAAGATACGCGTCTGCTCCATCATGCGCCGCGCCAGCGTGGTGTTGAGTGGCGGCAGCCCCAGCGCCCGATCCTTGTAAATCTCCACCAGCGTGCCGCCGGTGCCAAAGAGCAGCACCGGGCCGAACTGTGCATCCAGGCTGCTGCCGATAATCAGCTCGTAGCCGTCCAGCTTGACCATCGGCTGCACGGTGACGCCCTGGAAGTGTTCGGCGCCATGTTTGGCGGTCACCGCGTTGGCGATGGCGGCATAAGCATCGCGCACGCCGGCCTCGGTGCGCAGGTTCAACTGCACGCCCTTGACGTCGGTTTTGTGGGTGATCGTCTCAGAATTCAGCTTGAGCACCACGGGATAGCCGATAGACTCGGCCTCACGCACCGCGTCGTCGGCGGTGGCGGCCATGCGCGTCTCGACGGTGGGAATGCCATAGGCGGCGAAGATCTGCTTCGACTCGAATTCGGTCAGAATCGTGCGCCCCTTCTTGCGCACCTCGTCGAGCAAATGGCGGGCGCGGGTGCGGTCCATTTCCTCAGAACGGCTGGCAACCGGCAGCGACGGCGTCTCGTAGATGCTCTTCAAGTTGTAGCTGTAGTGCCACATATAGTTGAAGACCATCGCCGCCGTGTCCGGGTAGGGGAACGTGGGAATGCTGGCGCGGTTGAGGATCGCCTCGCCCGCGGCCACGTCGGCCCCGCCCATCCACGAAGCGAGCACCGGTTTGCGCCCCAGTTTGCTGGCCGCCTGGCGCAGTTGCTCGGCGGTCTGGGTCGGGTCGGTCATGTCCTGCGGCGTCAGGATCACGAGCAGGCCGTCGCTGTTCTTGTCCTTCGACGCGACCTCCAACGCTTTGGCGTAGCGCTCCGGGCTGGCATCGCCCAGGATATCGACCGGGTTGTTGCGGCTCCACGCGGCGGGCAGAAAGGCGTTAAGCTCCTCCATCGTCGCGTCGGAGATCTCTGAGAGTTTGCCCCCGCCGAGAATCAGGGCGTCGGTGGCGAGCACGCCGGGACCGCCGGCATTGGTGACGATGGTCAGGTTTGGCCCCAGCGCGCGTGGCTGCTTGGCCAGCACTTCCGCCATGTAGAAGATGTCGGAGATGCGATCCACGCGCAGGACGCCGGCGCGGCGGAAGGCGGCGTCGAGCACATCGTCGCTGCCGGCCAGGGAGCCGGTGTGGGATGCGGCGGCTTTGGCGGCGGCCGCGGTGCGCCCTGCCTTGATCACGATGATCGGCTTGGCCAGTGCTACCTCGCGCGCTGCGGAGAGGAAGCGCCGTGCATTGCCGATGGTTTCCATGTACATGACGATGGATTTGGTGCGTTGGTCTTCACCCAGGTAGTAGATCAAGTCCGCCCAGTCCACGTCGAGCATCGACCCAATCGAGACAAAGGCGCTGAAGCCCACATTCTCCTGAAGGCTCCAGTCGAGCACGGAGGTGCAGAGCGCGCCGCTCTGGCTGATGAACCCGACCGAGCCGGGGCGCGCCATGCCCTTGGCAAAGGTGGCGTTGATCCCGGTCATGGGACTCATCACGCCGAGGCAGTTTGGCCCGATGATGCGCATGCGGGCGGCCTGCGCCTTGGCCAGAATCTCCTGTTCGAGCCGCGCGCCTTCCGGGCCGATCTCCTTGAAACCGGCAGAGATGATAATCGCCCCCTTGGCGCCGGCCTGCACGCACTCTTCGATGATGCCGGGCACCGTGGGCGCAGGGGTGACGATTACCGCCAGGTCGATTTGGTCGGGCACATCGGCAATGGAGGGATAGGCGCGAATCCCCATGATGTTGCTGCGTTTGGGGTTGACGGGAAAGACCGTTCCCCCAAAGGGGTTGGTGATCAGATTCCAGAGCAGCGTGCGGCCAACGCTGTCCTCTTTTTCCGTGGCGCCGATCACGGCGACGTTGCGCGGGGCGAAAATGGCGTCGAGCGGATGACGG
>JAPKMV010000340.1 GCA_026645635.1 Caldilineaceae bacterium | reverse complement strand
GCCTGGCGCACCGGCTTTGCCAGGTGCGCGGCAAACAGGTTGGCCGCGGGTTCATTTTGCAGCGCGCCGCGGCCCAGCGACGTGAGCAAAATCAACTCCGTGGCCGCAAGCGTCGGGTCCGCTTTGATGGCCTGCGCCAGCGCCAGGCCGTCCATTTCGGGCATCAACATGTCGAGCAGCGCGAGATCGAACGGCGCACTGGCCGCGGCGCTGCGCAGCAACGCCAGCGCTTGCGCACCGTTGGCAGCCTCTGCGCTGTGGCAGCGCCAGTTGGTTAGCAGGGTCGTCAGCAGCAGGCGATTGGTGGCATGATCGTCCACGACCAGAACCCGGGCGCCGGCCAGGGAAGTCGGCGAGGGCAGGGGCGCCGCCGCCGTGGTCGCGGCCACCGCCAGGTGAACTGTAAACCAGAAGCGCGACCCGGCGCCAACGGTGCTCGTCACCCCGATCTGCCCGCCCATCAACTCCACCAGTTGCCGCGAGATGGCCAGCCCCAACCCGGTGCCGCCGTAGCGCCGCGTCGTCGAACTGTCCACCTGCACAAAAGGGGCAAACAGGCGGTCGAGTTGGGCAGCCGGAATGCCGATGCCGGTGTCCTGAATCGTGCAGCGCACCTCCGCCGCGCCATTCACCACCTGCTCCAACCGGAACTGCACCGCCACCTCTCCCTCGTCCGTGAATTTGATGGCGTTGCCCATCAGGTTGACGACGATCTGGCGCAGGCGCCCCGGGTCGCCGACCAACGCCGGCGGAATCAGTGGATCGATCAGGCAGGTCAGTTCGACGCCTTTGTGGTGCGCGTGCACAGCCAACATTTCGACCGTATCTTCGATCACGGCGCGCAGGTCGAATTCCACCGTCTCCAGTTCCAGCTTGTGGGCCTCAATCTTGGAGAAATCGAGGATGTCGTTGATCAGCGCCAGCAGCGCCTCGCCGCTGGTGCGCACGATCTCGGTGTACTGGCGCTGCTCCGGCGCCATCTCCGTGTCGAGCAGAAGACCGGTCATGCCGATCACGCCGTTGAGCGGCGTGCGGATCTCGTGGCTCATCGTCGCCAAAAAGTCGCTTTTGGCGCGGCTGGCGGACTGGGCGGCAATCGCCAGTTCTTCTGCACGCTGCACCGCCTCCGCCAGTTGACGGTTGACCTCCTCCAGCGATGTCTTGGACTGGCGCAAGTCCAGTTCGGCATAGTGGCGCACATAGGCGTTGCCCAGGCTGGCTGCGGCTGCGCTGAGCAGGGTTTCTTCGATGGACGACCAGACGCGCTCCCGCTGGCAATCGTCGAAGCCGACGAAGCCCCAGAAGGCGCCTTGAATGTGCACCGGCACCACCAGCACCGACAAGATGTCCTGCGTCTCCAGGATGGAACGCTCCGGATCGGGCAGGTCGCGCACCAGGCCGTTGATGCGTTCACCCGCGGCAAGGACGCGTTCCCAGTTCGGCAGCGCATCGGCATAGGAGAGATTCTGCAGCGCCGGGTTGTCGATCTGCGGCGTCACCCCAGTTGCCGACCATTCAAACCGCTGGCTGACCAGCCGTTCTCCGGTCACGGGGTCGGTGTAGTTGGCAAAGATGTAGACGCGGTCGGCGGCCACGGCCTCCCCCAGCGTCGTGAGGGCGGCGTCGATGGCCTCTTCCCACGGCAGCGGCGACAAAAGCTGCGCCGCTGCGGTGGCCACAGCCTGCAGCAGCAGGTCGCGACGGCGGAGATTCTCCTCGGCCTGGCGCCGGTCGGTGACATCGCGGCCCGCGCCCACCAGACCGACGATCTGGTTGTCCGCGTCGAGGAGCGGCACTTTGGTCGATGCGTACCACCGGACGATGCCAGGGCGAACTTCCACTGGCTCCTCGACTGCCATGATCGGCGTCACACCATCCAACACCTGCAATTCCTCGTCGCGATATTGCTGCGCCAGGTGGGGCGGGTGAAAGTCAACGTCGGTTTTGCCGATGACACTGGCCGCATCGCTGACGCCAAGCTGGTTGAGCAGGCTGCGGTTGACCAGGACGAAGCGGCTCTCCCGATCTTTGGCGTAGATGGCGTCGGGGATCACGTCGAGCACGGTGCGCAGCCGCCGCCGTTCAGCCGCCAGATCTTCCTCGATGCGTTTGCGGGCGGTGATATCTTCTTTGATTGCCAGGTAATGGGTGATGGCGCCCTGCTCGTCGCGCATCGGCGCAATGGAGACATATTCCCAATAGGGATCCCCATTGCGCCGCAAACCAGGCGCCTCGCCCCGCCAGGTCTCGCCGGAGCGCACCGTGGCGCACAGCGCCTCCTCGATTGCCGCCGCCATGCCCTTGCCTTGCAGGTGGCGCAGTTCCTGGCCGATGGCTTCCGCACTGCCGTAGCCGGTGGCGGTCACAAAGCGCGGGTTTACGTACTCGATCACGCCGCGCGCATCGGTGATCACCACGGCGACGGGGCTTTGCTCGATGGCCTGCGACAACTGGCGCAGCCACTCTTGGGTGACGCGGCGTTCGGTGACATCGCGATTGGTGACGCGCTGGCCGCGGTGCTGGCCGCCATCATCGAGGACCGGACGGCAGCGGTGAGCGATCCAGCGCACCGCGCCATCGGGCCGCACGATGCGAAACTCGATGTCGCTCACTTCGGCGCTGCTGCCGGCGCCGTGGCGGGTCTCGACGTGCACGAGCCAGGCAGCGCGGTCGTCGGCGTGAACGATAGCGGTGAACAGGTCCGGATCGGCGGCGAACGCAGCGGCTGCATAGCCGCTGACGCGCTCCACCGACGGCGACATATAGACCAGCGCGCCCCGATCGTCGATCCAATACTCCCAGTCGTAGGCCCAATCGGCCACAGTGCGGAATTTCTGTTCGCTGGTGCGCAGTTCAGCCGTGCGGCGCGCCACTAGCTGTTCGGCGCGTCCACGCCGCGCAGCCAGGTTGAAGACATAGAAGGTGGCCAGAAGCACCAGCAGCCCGCCGCCCAGCCCGATCAGGCGGCCAGTCTGGTTGCCGGTGGCTGCTACGAACGCGGCGCTGGCGGGAATCTCGATGCGCCAGGGCAGCCAGATCAGCGGCGAGACCGTCCGATGAACGAAGGCAGGCTCCGCGCCGTCTGCCGGCGTCGTGGGTGGAGTGTCGGGGAAGATCAGCGCCGGTGCGCCGCCAGCCGCTAACTCATGGATCTGCATCGGCAGCGCGGGCGAAGACAGCCCGGCGTGCGCATGCTCGATCAGGGCGGGGAAGGTGTAGTCGGCAATGACATGGCCGCGCACACGGGCGCTGCGTTCATCCGGCGTCATCGTCGCGGCAGAGCCTTCGAAGATCGGCGCCACGATGGTGAAGGTGCGGGGCGCGCCCGGAACGGCTGCATCGATCGTGACCGCCGGCTGCCCGGTGGCGGTGCTGGCTGCCAGCGCGGGCGCCAGTGCGTCGGTCACTGTGCTGTCCAGCTCGAACGCACGGCTGTAGCCCGCGTCGTGTTCCATGGCATAGGCGGCGCCGGTGTGCGGCGCCCAAACCACCTCGGTGGCAGCGCTGCGGCTGCTCAGGGTGGCCCAGAAACGCTCGAACTCATCGGGTTCCACCTCGTCCGAGTTGGCGATGAACTGCGCCAGCGACAACAGGGAAAACTGCTCGAAATCCAACTGCTGGAAGACGCGATTGGCCTGGTCTGCCGCAACCTCGTCAAATTGACCGGCAACGGCTATCTCGTCCTGCATGGTGGCGTTGTAGGAGATCAGCGCCACCACTGTAAAGCCGATGAGCAAGGTGAGGGTGGCTGCGCTCCAGGCAGTGGCGCCAGCGCCTGTGTCGGGCGCGCGCCGGTCGAGTGAGTTGAGATAGATGCCCGCCAGGAAGAGTGTCAGCGCGCCGAGCGCGGCCATGATTGCCAGCAACGCCGCGGTTCTGTCGCCGGTGGCGGAAATGTCCTTGCGCACCGGCGTCTTCAACAGCGCGACCGGGCTGCCGTCCAGACCGGTCAGGGTCCTGTAGACAAAGGTGTTGCCCTGTTCGTCTGACTGAAAACGGGTTTCATCGACCGCCAGTTCGCGGATGAGCCGCTGCTCGGCTGGCGTGAGACGGAGATCGTCGGGCGCCAGCAGGGTGAACGCGACGTGCGTCTGGTCGGCAAATTCTCGCAGGAGTTCCCCATCGAGGAAACGGCCAAAGACGAGCGCGCCCCGGGACGGCCCCTCGCCGGCGGAAGTCAAGATCGGCTGGGCGGCCAGGAGCAGCGGCCCATGTTCCGTCGGCAGAATGCCGGCCATTTCCTGGGCATCCCGCAGCACCGGCTCGATCTGCGCCAGAATGGGTGGCGCATCGCCGGCAAACGCCGCCAGTTCCAAATAGCCGCCGCGCGCGCTGTCGAAGATTTCCGAAAAGACGATGGCGCCGGTTGCGTCGTAGAACGAGATCAGGTTGAAGCCGGGAGTGGCTTCGAGCACCTCCCAACTGCTGAGGTTGGACTCAATATACGCCGGGTTGCCGTCGACCACGAAGTTGTACGAGTCGTCCCAGTTGGCCCAGTCGCCCAGTTCGCTGCTCAGTTGGCGCACCTCGCGCAGGATGGCTTCGGTGGCGCGTGAGCTGTCCTCCAACGCCCGGCTGCTTTCCAACTCGTGAAACGCCGGTCGGATGCCCCACTGCACCAGGGTGAGAATCAGCAGCAGGACGCTCACGTAGCCAACCACGACGAGGAAGACGGATCTGGCTCTCTTGTTCATGCGGTCTTCTCCAGGCAGTCGCCTGTCTACCCCCACGTCGACCAGAGACGAAGTAGATACCCCGCGTCGCCTGCCAGCGCAGCGTCGGGCACTGGCCCTATTGTAGCGCATTTCGGGATGGAGGGTGATCTGGGAAAGCGGGGTGGGGGCGGGAGATTGGAGATTGGAGATTGGGAGATTAAGAGATTGGGGGATTGATTGGGTGGCGCGTATTTCAAGTTGGGGGCGCAAG
>JAPKMV010000033.1 GCA_026645635.1 Caldilineaceae bacterium | reverse complement strand
GCTCCACGCCTTCGACTACGACATCCTGGTGGAACGCGCCCGCCGCGTCGGCGACGCCACGCCCACCATCATCGTGCGCCGCGCCGGGGCCGGCGAGAAGTTCGTGACGCTGGACGACGTGGAGCGCACCCTGGACGACTCGATGTTGATGATCGCCGACACGGCCGGCTCGGTGGCCATCGCCGGCGTGATGGGCGGCCAGGAGAGCGAAGTGCGCGACGACACGCGCACGATCCTGCTGGAGTCGGCCACCTTCGAGGGCATCAACAATCGGCGCACCGGCCAGGCGCTCAAGCTCTTCAGTGCGGCCAGCTACCGTTTCGCGCGCGGCATCCCGGCCACGCTCAACGACATCGCCGCGCGCCGCGCCGCCACGCTGATGATGCGCTACGCGGGCGGGCGCCTCGTGCCGGGCATGGTGGACGCCTACCCCGTGGTGCAGCGCGCGCCCACGGTCTATACCAGCGCCAGCGACATGCGCCGCATCCTGGGCATGGAGGTCACGCTGGAGGACGCGGCGGCTGCGCTGCGCCAGCTCGACTTCACGGTGGAAACGGTGGCTGAACCCAAACCGCATCTCCCCGGGGACGCCACCTTCGCCTTGCACCGGGAGCCGGGCGAGCCGCTGCTGGAGTGTACACCGCCGTGGCATCGCCTCGACATCCGCTACCCCGCCGATCTCTGCGAGGAGGTGGCGCGCATCATCGGCTACGAACGGGTTGGCTCGACGCTGATGGAGGATACGCTGCCCACGCAGCGCCGCAATGAGATTGTCGAGACAGAAGAAACGATACGCGACATCCTGATCGGCGCGGGCTTGCAGGACACGGTCAACTACGCGCTGACTTCGCCGGAGCATCACGACAAGCTGACGCCGGGCCAGGTCAACCCCGGCCCGTACATCGAGCTGGCCAACCCGATTGCCGTGGAGCGCCGGGTGATGCGCCGCACGCTGCTCGTCAGCGCGCTGGAGAGCCTCCAGTACAATGTGCGCTACGCTGACCGCTTGGCCATGTTCGAGGTGGGCCGCGTCTATCTGCCGGAGGCGGGCGATGGCGTGCTGCCCCAGGAGGACCGCCGGCTGGCTATCGTCCTCACCGGCCCGCGCACGCCTGCTTCCTTCTACAGCCCGGCCGGGACGAGCGGCGAGATGGACTTCTACGATCTCAAGGGTGTGGTGGAATTGCTGCTGACACGGCTGGGCTTCAAGCCGGCGCAGGTCGAGTACGCCGCCCGCCCCGACGCGCCCTCCTTCGGTCCGCGCTGCGCCGAGGTGCGCGTGGACGGCCAGCCCATCGGGCTGTTGGGCGAGATTCACCCGCGGGTGCGCGCCGCCTTCGACCTGCCCGACGTGCGCGTCAACATCGTCGAGCTGCGCATTGCACCGCTGGTACGTTCGCAGTGGCGCGTCGACCCGATGCCGCCGATCAGCGCGTTCCCGCCGGTGGTGGAGGACCTGGCCTTCGTCGTCAACGAGGAGGTCACCCTGCGCCAGCTCGAGCAGGTGATCCGCGCCGCGGGTGGCGAGCTGCTGGTGGATTTGGAACTCTTCGACCTGTACCGCGGGGAAAAGTTGCCGGCCGGCGCCAAATCGCTGGCCTTCCGCCTCACCTACCAGAGCCAGGTGAGCAACCTGCGCGACGCCGACGTGGCCAAGCTGCGCGAGCGCATCGTGCGGCGGGTGGAGCGCGAGGTGGGCGGCAAGCTGCGCGGGTAGGTGGAGGTCAAGGCGCGCCCGCTCTCGTCCACCAAGGCTTTTGGGGAACTCTGCCATGACGCAAGGCGTTATTGCACCGATCCCCGGCGCCGGAGCGCTGGGTGACCTGTCACAAATCGGATTTCTGACAGAATTCTGGTTTGTCTGAACGTTTGTAGGAATGATCTGGATAGGGTGTGGTTGGGTTTGACTGAATTGACAAAGCACGCGGCGAAAGCTAGACTGGACCTTGCCGCTCGATTTGTCACGTCGTGGTATCGAGTGCGCGCTGCCTCGTGCAACGCCGGGTGTTGGACCCGGTCAATCACAGCCCTTTACATCGACTTGTGAGGCAGTTTTGATCGAACAAACCGCAGATGTGCTGACGATGAATACGCGCCAACCCACCGCTACGAATGCTCCGCCGAAACCCGAACGGACGCGCGGGCGGGCGGCGCCACCGCCTATGCCCAGCATCGGCCCGCTGCTCAGCGAGCGTCGCGAGGCGATGGGCGTCACCCTGGCCGAGGCCGAAGTGGCGACGCGCATCCGCCAGAAGTACCTGGCCGCCATCGAACGTGACGAATGGGATCTGCTGCCCGGCGAAGTGGTCGGGCGCGGCTTCCTGCGCAACTATGCCACCTACCTGGGGCTGGACCCAACCGAGATGATCGACCGCCGTCGCGCCATCGCCGACGACTCGCTGGCTGCTGTGCTGGCCAATACCAGCGCCGCCACTGACCTGCCGCCGGAACGCAAGGTGGACTATCGGCCCAAAGACGTGGCGCTCAAGGACGAGGGCGACGAGATAGAATCCCCGCGCCAGATCAATCTGGCGCCGTTCTTTGCCGTCGCTGTGACGGTGGCAGTCGTGGCGCTGCTGGTCTGGGGCTTTACGCAGTTTAGCAATGAGATCGAGGATTTGACCACCGCTGCGCAGCGCCAGGCCGCTGTCTGGCAGGAGCAGTTGACCGCGGCAGTCGCCCAGCCCACATCGGCGGCAACGGCTGTGGCGGTCGCGCCGGTTGCCACCAGCGCGCCCACGCCAACAGCGGCAACCACGCCTGCAGATGCTGCCGGCGCAGCCGCTGCGGCGCCCGTTGCGCCCGCCGCCGACGCAACCGCCGACGCCATCGTACAACCCACGCCTACAGTGGAGGCGCCGAGTCTGCTTGGCTTGCTGCCAACGCCCACGCCTGGGGTAGAGCCGCCTGCGGCTGCACCAGTCGAACCGACGCCCGCGCCGCCGACTACGGCCACCGCCGTTGTGCTCCAGGGCGCCAATTTGCGCAACGGCCCCAGCACCGACTTCGGCATCGTCGGCGCCGCGCAGCAGGGGGAAACCGTGACGCTTGTCGGCCGCAGCGCTGACGGCGCCTGGTTCCAGACCCAGGCCGGCGCCTGGATCTTCGGCCAACTGCTCGACAATGCGCCGGCGGATCTGCCCGTGGTGGAGACGCCGGCCCTGCCCGCTGCGCCCGCCGCCGAACCGCCGGCACAACAGGGATAAAGATAGATCGCGGATTAGATAGACCGCGGATTAGGCGGATTAGACGGATTCTCGCGGATGTTTTTTATCCGTGTAAATCCGCCCCATCCGCCTAATCCGCGGTCTATTTTCCCCAATCCCAGAAGCCTCTACATCTTCTCTTCCAGCGGGATCGCCTCCACCTCGCCGTCCCGGTTCTTCACCAGCCGGTAGAGCTTTTCGGCCTTGTCGGTCATCAGCACGCCCTGGAGATGGTCGATCTCGTGCTGGAAGATGCGCGCCAGCCAGTCGTAGGCCTTTAGCCGGAACTCCCTGCCGGTGCGATCCTGCGCTTTGAGCAGTACGTAGGTGCACCGATCCACATCGGCGGCGATGCCGGGGATGCTTAAGCACCCTTCCTGACCCACCTCTGAGCCTTTCTTCTTGATGATCTCCGGGTTGATCAGTTCATAGACGCGCATCGTGTTTTCAGGATCGTCTTCGTCGTCCGGGTATTCGATCACGCTGATGCGCTGCCCGATCCCCACCTGGGGCGCAGCCAGGCCGACGCCCGGCGCTTTGCGCATCGTCTCCAGCATGTCATCCAGCAGGCGATGCAGTTCGGGGCCGAACTCGCGCACGCGCGCCGCCGGCCGGTGCAGCACCTCTTCGTCAGGGTCTCCTGTCGACACGATTCTCAATACAGCCATTGGATATCCGTTCTGTTCCATTGGGAATGACAGGTGCTGGGTGAACACTCACCCAGCACCATGATTTAGCACTCGCTGTATCCGCAGATGTGGCACTTCCGGCAGCCCTCGACGTTGAGGAAACTCGCCTCGCCGCAGTCAGGGCAGATGTCGCCCACGGGCTTGGTGTTGATCGGCAGCGCCAGTTGCTCGGCCTGCGGCTCGTCGTGCGCCTGCGGCAGCTCGCTGAGGTGCTCGGCCAGCACCTGCGCGATGCCGTCCGGCAGCGACCGCACGCGGTTCACGCCGAAGCCCAACGGGCGCCCGCCGCCGATGCCGGCCATCTCATCCATGACCCAGCGCAGCCGCTCCGATGGGGGCAGCGACGCCGGCATCCGCAGCACCAGGCTGATCAGCCGCCCCATCGCCTCGCTCACAGCGGTGACTTCGGTGCCGGCCTTGCCCACGTTCATGAAGACCTCGAAGGGTTCGTTGCGTTCGTCGCTGTTGACGGTGATGTACGCAGTGCCCAGGGGGGTGTCCTTGCGATAGGTGGCGCCCTGCAAACGCCGGGGCCGCGGCCGCTTGATCATCGACGACCGCGTGGCGATTTGCCCACTGTAGTCGGGATCCATCGCGTCGTAGCCGCCCGCACCATTCGTGCCATTGGCTCCATTGGCGTAATGGCCGTTGGTCGCAGCCGGTTCCGCAGCGGCGCCTTCGTCCTTCTTGACCTTGGTGGCCTTCGTCTCCAGCACCACCTGCTGGCGGCTGCCGGTGACGTAGACCGTCAGTCCCTTGCAGCCTGTCTCCCAGGCGAGCATGTACGCCTTGGCCACATCTTCCTCCGTGGCGCCTTCCGGGAAGTTGCAGGTCTTGGAGATGCTGTTGTCGGTGAACGCCTGGATCGCCGCCTGCATCATCACATGCTCGTCGGCGGAGATGTCGCTGCTCACCACGAAGGTGTGGCGCAGGTGCTCGGGCAGGTCGTCGATGTCCTGGCAGGCGCCAAAGGTGGCCACATGCTGCTTGATGCGCTCCTTCGCCGCCTTGTCCAGCCCGCTGGCGTCGAGCGCCTGCTGGAAGAGCGGGCTGGTGTAGTAGAGTTCGACATCGCGGTCGCCGTCCTTGAAATGGCGGATGTAACCCAGGGCAAAGACTGGCTCGCAGCCGTAGCCTTCGCAGCCCACCACCGTGGCGATGGTGCCGGTGGGCGCCACGGTGGTCTGCGCCGCGTTGCGGATGCCGTGCTCCTCGATGCCCGCCACGATCTGCCGCCAGTCCAGCGCCGGGCGCCCCCAATCGCGGGCGTAGGGTGTGAGCGGCTGCGGCGTCTGCCAGGCCATCCCGCCCGGCTGCTCCGGGTCGTAGATGCTGCCGCGGAAGGCGAGGAATGTGCCGCGCGCCGCCGCCAGGTCGATGCTCTGCTGCATGGAGTGGTAGCGCACGAACTCCATGATCTGCGCGGCGAACTCCTGTCCCTCGGCGCTGCCGTAGCGGATGCCGAGCTTGTACATCATATCGCCCAGACCCATGATGCCCAGACCGATGCGCCGGGCGCGGTAGGCGGCCTCCGCCACCTCGGGCACTGCCGGCACGTAGCTGTTGGCGCTGACCACGTTGTCCAGGAAGTGCGTGCTCTCGCGCACGGTGCGGCGCAGCGCGTCCCAGTCCACCATCGGCGCGCCAGCCGCGGTTGTCACATGATTGGCCAGGTTGATCGAACCCAGGCAGCAGTTTTCGTAAGGCCCGAGCCACTGTTCGCCACACGGATTCGTCGCTTCCAGATCATATAAATGCGGCACCGGATTGGTGCGGTTGGCGGCGTCGATAAAGAGCGCGCCCGGCTCGCCGTTGTGATGGGCGTACTTGACGATCTTGGCAAAGAGATCGCGCGCTCGCACCGTTTTCCAGACCTCGCCGCTGCGCGGGTTGCGCAGCGCAAAGTCGCTGTCATCGCGCACGGCCTGCATGAACGCATCGGTGATCGCCACGGAAATGTTGAAGTTGGCGATCTTGCCTTCTTCCGCCTTGCACTCGATGAACTCCTCGATGTCCGGGTGGTCGACGCGCAACACGCCCATGTTGGCCCCGCGGCGGCTGCCGCCTTGGGCAATCTCGCCGAAAGCCTGGTCGTAGACGCGCAAAAAGCCGACCGGGCCGGTGGCGCGCCCCGCGGAGGTGAGCACAATGTCGTTCTTCGGGCGCAGCCGGCTGAAAGAGAAACCGTTGCCGCCGCCCGTCTGCTGGATCAACGCGGCCACGCGCAGCGTGCTGAAGATGCCGTCGCTCGCCTTGCCCATGTCGTCCTCGATCGGCAGCACGAAGCAGGCAGCCAACTGGCCCAGCGGCGTACCCGCGCCGGTGAAGGTCGGGCTGTTGGGGAAGAAGCGCCGCTGCGCCAGCAGGTCGTAGAAAGTGTGCGCGGCGGCGGCCACGTCGCCGCCGTGCTCGCGCTCCACCTGTGCAATGTGATAGGCGACGCGGTAGAACATGCCCGCAGGCGTCTCCAGCAGCGTGCCGTCGTAGTCGCGGCGCAGATAGCGTTTTTCGAGCACCTTGATGCTGTTTTCGCTCAGATCGATTCTTCCATCGTCCACGTAGTCAGGACAAGCGATGGGCGCGCGTTCACCTTTGACATTCTCGATGACAGTGAAGGCCGGCGGCAAGGCTGCGGGCTGAACCTTGGCGGTGATGGCAGTTGCGGTAGGTGATTTGGACATGCGCTGTCTCTCCTTAAGATTGCCGAAAACAAACTGCCCGCCGCCGCTCGCCAGGTGATGAGCGATTTTGGGCAAAATTCAATAAAGCGGCTGATCGCCCTTGACCAGCCGTGCCATTGCACATTCTTGCAGCCGTATGGATTAGGGCGACGCGGTTGTGTTCAGCCGTCCCATCAGCCGGTCAACTTCGGTGCGCACCTCGGCCAGGTCATGAAAATTCAGGTAGACGCTGGCGAACCGGATATACGCGACCTGGTCGATCTGCGCCAGGTGGTCGAGCACCATGCCGCCGATCAACTTGCTGGGCACTTCGGTGCGGCCTATCGTCTGCAGCGACTCCACAATCTGATCCACCATGTGTTCGATGGCGTCGCGGCTGATCGGGCGCTTGGCCGATGCCACCTGGATGCCTTGCAGCAACTTCTGGCGGTCGAACGGCTCGCGGCGCCCGTCACTCTTGATCACCAGCAGGTTGGCCGCCACATGCTCGTAGGTCGTGAAGCGCTGTCCACACTTGTCACACTGCCGCCGGCGGCGAATGGCGTCGCCCGTGTCGCGGGTGTCGATGACGCGATGTGATGGATGCGTACAGTGCGGACAATTCATGGATTATTGTCAATATCTAGTAGGTGCGACTGGCCGATACACAACATCTTGGGTTGCGGGTACGCAGTATAGCACAGGTGCCAAGGGGCCGCAAGTCTCGAATGTCTGTTCTGCCAGAGTAAAGCACGGGGAACTTGGGGAGGGGCGCAAAGTTTTAAGGTTGACTTTTCAACTTCGTTGCCGGCCAAACGCTGCGCCGGGGGAGAGGGCGGGCGCCCCAATGGACGCCCGCCAATCCCTTCAACGCAGCTTTATGACTTACCGGCCATTGGTCGTGGCCCGCTGTTGGCGGCGCAGGAAAGCCGGAATGTCCAGATCATCGCGCTCGAAAGTGCGCACGCTGTAGTCGGCGACCGGCTGCTTCACCGGCTCGCGCCCGTTGCTGTGGCCGTTGTGGCTCGCCGCACTGCTCGTGCGCGTCCCCGTGAAGGCGCGATCCACGAACTCGTAGGCGTCCTTGGGCTTCGGCCGGTCGAAGCCGGTGGCGATCACCGTGAGCTGCATCTCGTCCTTCATCTCCGGATCGATCACGGCGCCAAAGATGATGTTGCACTCCGGGTGTGCATTCGCGCGGATCACCTCGGCGGCCTCGTTGACCTCGAAGAGGCTCATCTCGTCGCCGCCCTTGATGTTGAAGATGATCGAGCGCGCGCCTTCGATGGAGACATCCAGCAGCGCGCTGTGGATCGCCCGCTCCGCGGCTTCCCGCGCCCGGTTCTCGCCGCTGCCGCGACCGATGGCCATCAGCGCCGCGCCGCCGTCCTGCATGATGGTCTTGACGTCGGCAAAGTCCAGGTTGATCAAGCCGGGCACAGTGATCAGTTCGCTGATGCCCTGGATGCCCTGGCGCAGCACATCGTCGGCCATGCGGAAGGCGTCCTTGATGCCCATTTTCTTGTCCGCGATCTGCAGTAGCCGGTCGTTGGGGATGGTGATCAGCGTGTCCACATTCTCCGACAGGTTTTCGATGGCCTGCTCGGCGCTGCGGCGGCGCTGCGTCCCCTCGAAGGTGAAGGGTCGCGTCACCACGCCGATGGTCAGCGCGCCCACCTCCCGCGCGATCTGCGCCACGACGGGCGAAGCGCCGGAGCCGGTGCCACCGCCCATGCCCGCGGTCACGAAGATCATGTCCGCACCGCTGAGCATCTCGCGCAGTTCCTCACGGCTCTCCTCCGCCGCACGGTGGCCGATGTCCGGGTTGCCGCCCGACCCCAGCCCCTTGGTGATCTTCTCGCCAATGCGCAGCCGCTGCGGCGCGCCGGCGAGCATCAATGCCTGGGCGTCGGTGTTCACGGCAATGAACTCGACGCCCTGAATCCCCTCTTCGATCATGCGGTTGACGGCGTTTTGACCGCCGCCCCCCACCCCGACGACCTTGATGTTCGCAAAGTTGTCAACGAACGACGACTGCGCCTTGGCGCTCGGGCTGCTCCCGTTGCTGCTCCGACTCATGGTTAGACTCCTTCGATGAAATAGATGACTTGCCAACGGTGACGGTACGGGTCTTGCTTACTCAACCAAATGAAAATTCGCACAAATTGCCAGCGAGTGGGGCTTCCGGCGCCCGCAAGCCGACAAGTCTGGCGTCCGCACACAAAAAACGAGAGACCAATCTCTTAATCTCCTAATCTCCTAATCTCTCAATCTCTCAATCCCACAATTGAGATTGAGAGATTAGGAGATTGAGAGATTTGAGATTGGAGATCAGTTCCTATCCGGCAACAGATGCTTCAACCAGCTTGCCGTCTTGCCCAGCCACGAGGGCGTGAGCGCGGTGGGCAGCGGGTCGGCCTCGAAGCGGCGATGCACCGCGCGGGCATCCTCGTTCATGCCCCACAGCAGCAGCCCCACCGACGTGGCGTAGGTGGGCGAGAGCAGTGTGCGCGACAGGCCGCTGATCGGCAGCCGCGCCGTGGGTGCGCCGATGCGCACCGGCATGTTGAGCACCTCACGCCCCAATTCGGTGAAGCCGGGCAGTTGGCTGCACCCGCCGGTGAGGACGAGACCCGCGGGCAGCCGCTGCAAGTAGCCACTTTCCTCCAGCTTCTCGCCGATCTTCTCCATCATCTCCATCGCCCGCGCCTCCAGCACCTCGCAGATAAAGCGGCGGCTGAAACTGCGCTCATTCTTCTCGCCGAAGACGGTCGCCCAGACGGTCTCGTCGGGCGCAATGCGCGCCGGCAGCAGCGAGCCGTGACGCAGCTTCAGATCCTCGGCCGTCTCGAACGGGCAGTGGAGCGCGTAGGCCAGATCGTTGCTGAGATGATTGCCGCCCATGTCCATGATGATGGTGTGGCAGAGCGCGTTGTCGATGAAGATCGCCAGATCCGACGTGCCGCCGCCCATGTCCACCACCGCCACGCCCATGCGCCGCTCTTCCGGCTTGAGCACCGCCTCGTTGGCGGCCAGCGGCTCCAGCACCAGCTCATCCACGTCGATGCCGTGGGCGAGCACGCACTGCACCAGGTTGTTGACTGCCGTGCTGCTGCCGGAGACGATGTGCGCGTCGACTTCCAGGCGAATGGCGCTCATGCCCACCGGCTGCTGCACTTCTGTCTCACCGTCCACCGTCCAGTGGCGGGCGATGGTGTGGATCACCTCCTGGTTTTCCGGCAGCGCCACTGCGCCCGCGCCTTCCAGCGCCCGCTGCATGTCGTGGCCGGTGACGCCGTTCTTGCGGTCCACCGGGCTGACGCCCTTGCTGTTGCGGGTGGCGATATGGCTGCCCGCAATGCCGACATAGGCGGTGAGCATCTGGCGCCCAGCCTCTTTCTCACACGCTTCGACGGCTTCGCCCACTGCTGCAGTGGCCTCGGGCACGTTGACCACGACCCCGCGGCGGATGCCGCGACTGGATGCCTGGCCCTCGCCCAGCAGCCGCAGGGTCAGTTTGCCCAGGCTGTCGTGGCTTACCTCGGCCATCAACGCGCAGACTTTGGTCGTTCCAATATCAATCGCACAGACAATCTCTTGCATAAGCGCTCCTCAAACTCCCCACATTCCGGGAATGGGCCAGGTGTGAGTTGCTCGTCGGTGGGACGCCCGGCCTATTCCCGGAATGCAATCCGCCGCTTCCACCTGACTCACTTCACATACGGCCGGTCGAACCGCACGTCGATCACCTCACCCTCGAGCCGGCCATCGGCCAGCAACTGTTCACCGACCGCAAGATGCTCCAACTTCTGCTCCACGTTGCCGCCGTCGCCCCAGTAGACCCAGTACGGCTTGTCCGGCAGGCGGAAGTTCAGCCCGATCTGCCGGTTGTAGCGCAAGGGCGCCGCGCCCGGGAGGCGATTGGCCACCCCCTGGGCGCTGGCCAGCACCGCCGGGTCGATGGCTGCCCCCGCCGCCGAGCCGGGCATGGTGGCTTCCGCGGGACCGTCGATAATCTCCAGCAGCCCCGGCGGCGTCTCCCCGCGCGGTTCCAGCGCCGTGCCGTCGTCGAGCAGCCAGCGCGTGCCTGCATCGGTCACCCAGAGCGCCACCGGCCGTTCGGGCACGATGTCCACCGTCACCTTGGCCGCGAAAGGCGCCACGCGCACGGTGGCGTCGTCCACGTAGGGATGGCTCACCACCCGGTCGCGCACCGCTGCGGCGTCGATCCAGAAGACATTCCAGCCGTCCAGTTCGGTCAACTGCCAGAGTTCGTCCCGCTCCAGATAGGTCAGGTTGTTGAACTGTACATCCTCGGTGTAAATGAACCAGTACTCGTCGAGATGCACCCAGGCTACCAGCCCCGCCAGCGCCACGCCAATCAGCAGCGTGAGCCAGAAGATGCGGGCGCGGGCCAGCCAGCGCAGCGGACGCCGCCAGTCCACATGCGGCAGAGTGATGCGACGCCGCGCGGCAGAATCGAGCAGCGGACGCGCAGTCTCTGCGGTGGTGACACTCCGTTTTGGTTTCGCCTTGTTTGCCTGTGTCATTGTTATCTCGGATAAACCGTTACCGCGTCGTCTGGTTCTCCTGGCGCTCCGCGTGTCGCTCCAGCGCCAGCCGCACCAGCCGATCCACCAGTTCCGGGTAGCTGACGCCGCTGGCTTCCCACAGCTTGGGATACATGCTGATGCGCGTAAAGCCGGGCATCGTGTTGACTTCGTTCAGAAAGAAATCGCCGCTGACGCCGTCCAGCAGAAAGTCGACCCGCGCCAGCCCCTCACAATCCAGCACCTGGAACGCCGCCACAGCATAGGCGCGCACCTGCTCGCTGCTCGCCGCATCCAGCCGCGCCGGGATGATCAGGTCGCTGTTGTCGTCGATGTATTTGGCGTTGTAGTCGTAAAACTCGTTGCCCGGTACGATCTCGCCCGGCACGCTGGCGATCGGTGCAAGGTTGCCTAGCACGCTGACCTCGATCTCCCGTGGATTCGGCACCGCGTCCTCGACGAGCAATTTGCGGTCGAAGCGGGCGGCGATATCGAGCGCCGCGGCCAGTTGCCCGGCGTCGCGCACCTTGCTCACGCCTACGCTGCTGCCCATGTTCGCCGGCTTGACGAACATCGGGTAGCTCAGCGCATCCGCCAGCCGCTCCGCCACGCGCTCCGGCGCCTGCCGCCATTCGTGGCGCAGCACTACCTGGTAGCGCGTCTGCGGCAGCCCCGCCTCGGCGAAGAGCCGCCGCGCGATGACTTTGTCCATGGCACAGGCGCTGGCCAATACACCCGAACCCACATAAGGCAGGTTGACCATCTCCAGCAGCCCTTGCACCGTGCCGTCTTCGCCGTAGGGGCCGTGGAGCACAGGGAAGATCACGTCGATGGCGGGCAGCGGCTGGTCCGGCGCGCTATGGGGCAGCAGCCCCCAGCCTGCGTCGTCGGGCGCGGGGGCGTCGGCCACATCGCCGGTGAGGCGCGCCAGCGCATCCGGCTGCGGCAGCCAGCGCCCTTCCGGCGTGATGCCGATGGGCACGACCTGGTGGCCGGCCTGGCGCAGCGCTTCCATCACGTTGCGCGCGCTGGCCAGCGACACTTCATGTTCGCTGCTGCGCCCGCCGAAGAGGACGCCGACCCGGTAACTCGCTCGCTCGCTCACCACTCACCCACCATCTGAATTTCCGGCTCCAGGCTCACGCCGTGGCGCGCCTGCACCGTCTGTTGAATCTGCGCCATCAGCGCTGCCACGTCGCCCGCGCTCGCCGCACCCACGCCGCCTGGGTTGACGATGAAGTTGGCGTGCTGCGTGCTCACCTGCACGCCGCCGACCTGCGTCCCTTTCAGCCCCGCGGCCTCGATCAGCCGGCCTGCGAAGTCGCCTGCCGGGTTCTTGAAGGTGCTGCCCAGGCTCGGCTCCGACGGCTGGGTGCGCCGGCGATGGGCGAGATAGGCGTCGGCCTGCGCCCGGATCGCCGCGGCGTCGCCGTAGGCCAGGCGGAAGTTTACGCTGAGCACCACCGGGCCAAAACCCGCCTTGACCGCCAGCCGCCGCTTGAGGCTGCTGCTGCGATAGGCGTGCTCCAACTCGTCCGCCGGAATTTCACGGATTTCGTCCTGCTCGTCGAGCACCATGGCGTCGTACAAATTATCCTTGACCTCGCCGCCGTGTGCGCCGGCGTTGTTCACCACCGCGCCGCCCACCGTGCCGGGCACGCTCACCGCCCACTCCAGCCCAGTCAAGCCTTCGGCCACACTCTGGCGGGCGAGGCCGGCCAGGGCGACGCCGCTCTCCGCAAAGAGAAAGGGGCGGTCGTCCACCGGAAAGACGCAACAGGGCGCTGCATCCACGCGCACCTGGCGGCAGCGGTTGTAGATTACCAGCCCGCGGATGCCCGCATCGGCGATGAGCACATTGCTGCCGCCGCCCAGCAGGTAGTAGGGCAGCTCCACACTCCGCGCCCAGCGCACCAGCCGGATCAGCGCGGCCACCGTCGTCACCGGTGCGAAATACTCGGCTGGGCCGCCCACCTTCATCGTGGTGTAGGGCGCCAGGCTGACCTGCTGCTGAATCTCCACGCCAAAGGCGGCGGGCGTGCGCAGGTCGAGCAGGGTTGCGGTGGTGCTCATGCCGTCACCTTCCCGCCCAGTTGCGCCAGCAGCAGCTCGCCCACGCGATAGCCGTCGCCTGCGCCCAGGGTGATCACTACGTCGCCCGGCGCCACATGCTGCGCCAGATAGCGGGCTGCCTCGACCAGCGCGGGGATGTGGCGAATCTCCGGGTGTGGGCTGCTGGCAACCAGTTCCGCCGCGCTGACACTGCCATCATCCACCTCGCGCGCCGCATAGATGTCGAGCACGATCACCGCATTCGCCTGCTCGAAGCTCTCGCCCATGCGGTAGAGCATGCGCTGCGTGCGGCTGAAGGTGTGCGGCTGAAAGACCGCCCAGATGCGCTGCAAGGGGAAGCGCTGGCGCGCCGCAGCCAGCGTCGCCTGAATCTCGGTGGGGTGATGGGCGTAGTCGTCAATCACAGTCACGCCCCACGCC
>JAPKMV010000339.1 GCA_026645635.1 Caldilineaceae bacterium | reverse complement strand
TCACACCGATGCAGCCGATGCGCTGATGGCCGCGCGCCTGGTGCAGCCATGTCACCGTTTCCACCATCGCGCGGTAGTCATCGCCGTGAACGGTGTCCACCAACGGGTGATCGACATGCTGGCCGACTGCCACGACCACCGAGCCGGTGCGCTCGATAATTTCATCGAGGTGGGCGCGCGTCAGGTGATAGGGCACCATGAAGACGCCGTCTACAGGGCGCCGGATGAGTGACTCCATGAAGAGCAGCTCGTTTTCGCGCGCATGGTCGGAATTGGCGATCATCACATCGTAGCGGTGCGCATGGGCGATATCCTGGGCGACGCGCACCATGGCATGGTAGAACGGATTGGCGATGTCCGCGATCATGATCGCGATCATCTTGGTCTTCTGACCGCGCAAACTGCCAGCGTGCAAGTTGGGGCGATAATTGAGTTGTTCAACAGCCGCCAGCACTCGCTGGCGCGTCTCTTCGCTGATGGGGATCGGGTCGGCGCCGCCGTTGAGGACGCGGGACACGGTGCTCTGCGCAACGTTGGCCGCCTTCGCCACATCGCGCATCGTGATCGTCGTGCGGTTCGACGCCCGTTTGATGGTCGTCATCTTCTCAACCTATGAAACCTGTTTGACATGCTGCCGCCTGCACACCGTCTTTGGCAGCGGCTCATCCGCCAATTCGTATCTGGTGCAGCAAGCGACCATACGTTAGTTGACCGTCAAACATGATTCCGTAGTCAGACTTTCTGGATTCTCCCAGAATCCGGGAAAGTTGTATGCTTGACAGACCACTAGAAGGGTAACACAGTCCGCGGACTTTCCGTCAAGGCGGTGGGCATCCGCTTACATCGCCTGCAAGCCCCGCAGCAGGAGCAGTTCCAGCAGGGGATTGTCCCCCGCGGGCAGCCGCTCGAACCAGGCGGCGAACAGCCCGGCCCGGTCGGCGGCGGATAGGTGGCCGGCGCTGGCGAACCAGAGCGCAAGCGCGCGCAGCCCCGTGGCCATCGCCCGCAGCAGATCATCCTTTTCGGGCGCCTCGGCCAGTTCGCGCAGCACCAGCCGCACCAGCATCTCCGGCGCATGGAGGCGGCGCGCCGACGGCGCCACCGTCTCCCACAGCGCCACAGACCAGACCAGCCAACTCTGCATGGCCGGCTCCTCCATCAGCGCGAAGGCGGCTGCGTTCAGGGTTTCGGGGTCAGGCAGGGCGTCAGGCGCCGCGGTGACGGCGGCCCAGCGCTGGGTCAGTGCGGCGTCGATCTGCGGCGCGGCAAATTCCCAAAGCAGATCGTTGTAGAGTTGATACTCTTCCGGCAGCGGCTGCACTTGTTCGCGCGCCCAGTTGACTGCCAGCGCCGTGCGCAGAAACCAGCGACCCAGATCAAAGGCTGTTTCCTGCATCGTCAGCCGCGTGCCGTTGCCCATCTCCACCTTGAAGATATCGCCCAGCGCGTGGGGTGGCGGCAAGAGCGCCGCGTCCATGTCCACCCCGCCGGAAAACTGCACGGCGCCCGTAAAGAGGCTGAGAATGAAGCCGAGCAGAATGCCATCATCGTCGGCGGCGGTTGCCGGCTGGACAAACCAGATGCTGAGGAAGCCGCCGGCGTCGGGCGGCGTCACGAGCGCGCGCCAGCCGTCAGCCGCGGGCGGCGTATAGCGGCGACCGCTAAACTGCAACTTGCGTATGATCCGCTCAACCTGTTCGGCGCGGGCGGGCTGCAGGGCGAACTGGAGGGTGTGGAGTGCGCGCAGCGCGCGCGGTTCATCCGCCGCCAGCAGCCCCAGCCGATCCAGCGCCGCTCGCACCACGGGCAGCCGTGCATCCTGCGCCATGAGGCGCAGCAGTTCGATACGGTCGGCGGCCGGCAGCCGGTCAACCAGCCCCATGACCATAAAGGCAGTCTCCGCCGGATGCTGCTGCATTTGCAGGACATATTCCAAGAGGACATAGCGGTTGCCGCGCCCCTCTTCGACCGCTTCGAGCAGACTTTGGTATGGGGCTTCATCGTCGTCGGCGAGGTCGGCCAGCAGGGCGCCGGGCGCGGGGGCATTCAGATAGCGGTCCATGATCAGCGCGGCGGTGTTGCGCTCGATGGGAGAACGCTGCCGGTCGGCCACCACCTGGCGCAGCAGGTTCACCGCATCATCGTGGGGCAGGTGCGCAGCCAGGTAGCCCAGCCCGCCGCGCAACTGGCTGTTGCTGTTGCCCAGATTGCGCACCAGCGCGGCCATGAGCATCGCCTGCGGGTAGGTGGCCGCGATCGCCGCGACGCTGTTGCGCAGTTCCCGGTCGGTCGTTGTCGTCGCCAGGTTGGCGATGGCTTCTTCGAGTTGGCGGCGCTGCTGGAAGGATGAGATGACTCCGTGTTCTTCGGTCATGGATTGTCTGTTTGCTGCCTTCTGCGCCAAGCGGTTTGAACGAGTTATCGTGCGATTATGCCACAGCGGTGGGCAGACAGAAAGCGGCAGGGACTCTCCACGCGCAGCCCGGATAGTTCCGGGTCTAGTTCAAGTTGGGGGCGCAAGAACTCGGATCGCGAAGGACGCGGAATGTGCGAAAGACACGAAAGCGCCGCCGTCTTTCGTGTCTTTCGCACATTCCGTGGCTATCGTGTTCCAAACACCTTCGCCCCCAACCTGAAGTAGACACGATATTTCCCCGGCTATTGACAACTAAATCGATTTAGACTATAGTGAGGGTGCACAGCAAACGAAAAACCAGCAACCCGACCTGAGGAGATATGCCGGTCACACTGAAAGACATCGCCGAACGCGTCGGAAAATCAGTGCCGACAGTGTCGCGCGCACTGGGGGGATTCGAGGACATCAGCCCGGAAACCAGGGCCGAGGTGCAGCGCGTCGCCCGCGAACTGGGGTATGAACCCAGCGCCACGGCGATGAACCTCAAGCGGCAGCGCACCGACAACATTGCGCTGATCTTGCCCACGGAAGCCAGGCCACGGTTTTCGGACCCGTTCTTCAGCGAATTTGTGGCGGGCGTCGTGGACCAGGCCGCGCAGCACCAATTCGACCTTGCCCTGGCGTCCAATGTCGGCGACGACGAGTGTGCGATTTATCTGAAGTACATTCGCAGCCGGCGCACCGACGGTTTCATTGTGATTCGCACCAAGCTGCAAGACGAGCGCATCGATCTGCTGCGCAAACAGGGCGCCCCGTTTGTCGCGTTTGGTTGTACGGGTGGCGACAATGACTTCTGTTTTGTGGACGAAGATGGCGCATCCGGCATCCGCCAGGTCGTGGATCATCTGGTGGCGTTGGGCCATCGCCGGCTGGCCTTCATCGCCGAGCCGCTTTATCTGACCAAAGCGCACCATCGGCTGCAGGGGTTCTTGGAGGGTCTGGCGGCGCATGGGCTGCCCAATGACCCGGCACTGGTGGCCGTGGCCAACTTCCGCCAGACATCCGGGCGGCAGGCAGCCAAGACGCTCCTGGATCTGCCCGAACCGCCGACCGCCATCGTCGCCTGCAACGATTTGCTGGCGCTGGGTGCGGTAAACGAGGCGCAGGCGCGCGGGTTGGTCGTCGGGCATGACGTAAGCATTACGGGCTTCGATGACATCATGCTGGCCGAATACGCGCACCCAGCGTTGACTACGGTGCATCAACCTGCTCAGGAAATGGGCGCGCTGCTGGTGGACATGCTGGTCAAGGTGATTCGGCGCCAGCCGGTTGAGCAGAAACAGATCATTCGCCTGCCCAACCTGATTGTACGCGAGTCGAGCGGGGCGCCGCCACGGGCTTGAGCGTGCAGCAATGTGAACTTCCGCCTTCGTGCGTTTGATCTGTTTGCTTGTATAAGCGAGTCGCAACCCAATTGTTGTCAAAAAAGGAGAATTGTATGACGAAGTCAGCCAAACTGTTCAGTCTGCTGCTGATCGTCGCGCTGCTGGTCACAGCCTGTGCGACGCCAGCCGCGCCTGCTGCACCTGCTGCGGCGCCCGCTACAGAAGCGGCCGCCCCGGAAGCTGCGGCCCCGGAAGCCGGGGCGACGGAAGCACCGGCTGAGGAAGCCGCTGCGGCAGCGCCAGCCGGCGTCCCCGTCTTTTTCTCGACGCAGTTCGTGCCCGTCGAAGAGCAAGAGAAGTTCCGCGCGATTCTGCAAGAAGGTGGCTTCGACGTCACCGGCTCCGAGGAAGGCCCGCTGATCGACGTGATCCTGGCCGGCGCGCAATCCGGCCGGTCGGAGATTGACGTGATCGGCGCGCTCCACGGCACCTTCCCGCCGCTTCAGTCCGCCGACGCGCTGGCGAATGTCATCGACGTGGCCGATGACCTGTCGATGGATCGCGAACTCACGGCTGCCTATCTGGAAACCGGCCTCCTGGGCAGCCAGGATTTCCTCTACTATGTGCCGTGGATGCAGGCGACCTACATCATGGCCGCCAACGTCGACGCGCTGGAATACCTGCCCGAGGGCGCGGACGTCAACGCGCTGACGTGGGAGCAGTTGGGCGCCTGGTGCCAGGCGCTGGCCGAAGGCACGGGCGGCCCGAAGTGCGGCCTGCCCCATGCCGGCCTCTTCCAACGCTTCCTCCAGGGCTATCTGTGGCCCTCGTGGACGGGAGGCATGGTGGCCAACTTCAAGAGCGAAGAGGCTGCGGCCATGTTCGACTGGGTCAAGACCTCGCTCTGGCCCTACGTGAACCCGCAGTCGATCAGCTACGAGTTCATGCAGGAGCCACTGCTGGCCGGCGAGGTCTGGGTGGCCTTCGACCACACGGCGCGCCTGCTGGAAGCCTTCAACACGCAGCCGGAGCAGTTCATCGCCTTCCCGGCGCCGGCCGGCCCCGCCGGGCGCGGCTTCATGCCGGTGATCGTGGGGCTGGGCATCCCGGCCCACGCGCAGAACCCGGAGGGCGGCGCTGCGGTGATCGAGTTCCTGACCCGCCCGGAAACACAGGGCAAAATCTTGAAG
>JAPKMV010000338.1 GCA_026645635.1 Caldilineaceae bacterium | reverse complement strand
CAAGCCCAAGTGGTACGCGCTGACCATGCTGCCCTACCCGTCGGGCGACCTGCACACCGGCCACTGGTACGCCTATACGCCCAGCGACGCCGGCGCGCGCTTCAAGCGCATGCACGGCTACAACGTCCTGTTTCCCATCGGTTTTGACGCCTTTGGCCTGAACGCCGAGAACGCCGCCATCAAGCATGGCATCCACCCCAAGACGTGGACCTATGCCAATATGGAGCGGATGCGCACCCAACTGCGGCAGATGGGCGCGATGTGGAGTTGGGAACACGAGGCCGCTTCGTGCGATCCCGAATATTACAAGTGGACCCAGTGGTTCTTCCGCAAGTTCTATGACGCCGGCATTGCCTACCGCGAGTACGCGCCGGTGGACTGGTGTCCCACGTGCAACACGACCCTGGCCCGCGAGCAGGTCTGGGGCGACGACCGCCACTGCGAGCGCTGCGGCACGCCGGTGATCAAGCGGAACCTGGAACATTGGAAATTCCGCATCACCCGCTACGCCGACGAACTGCTGGAAGGGCTGGAGACTATCGACTGGCCCGAGCCTGTCAAAACGATGCAGACCAACTGGATCGGGCGCAGCATCGGCGCAGAGGTGACCTTCCGCACCGAGCAGGGCGAGCCGCTGCTGATCTTCACCACCCGGCCCGACACGCTGTGGGGCGCCACGTTTATGGTGCTGGCGCCGGAACACCCGCTGGTGGATGCCATCACCACGGACGCGCAGCGCGAGGCTGTCGCCGCCTACCAGGCCGCGGCGTCGCGCATGAATGAGATCCAGCGCGGGGCAACGGACAAGGAGAAGACCGGCGTCTTCACCGGCGGCTACGCCACGAACCCGGTCAACGGCGAGCGCATTCCCATTTGGATCGCCGACTACGTCATGATGGGCTACGGCACCGGCGCGATCATGGCCGTGCCCGCCCACGATGCGCGCGATTTCGCCTTTGCCGAGAAGTACGGGCTGGAGATTCGCCGCGTCATCACCGGGCCGGACGGCGCCACCGGGCCGCTGACCAAAGCCTACGACTCGAAGCAGGACGGCGCGATGATCAACTCCGGCCCCTTCGATGGCACGCCCGTCGCCGGCGCGGTGCTGCAGGTGGTGGAGTGGCTGGAAGCCAACGAGCTGGGTCGCGGCGCGGTCAACTACCGCCTGCGCGACTGGCTGATCAGCCGTCAGCGCATGTGGGGCGCGCCGATTCCGATCATCTATTGCCCCAATTGCGGCACGGTGCCGGTGCCCTATGAGGACCTGCCGGTGCTGCTGCCCGATGACGCCGAGTTCAAACCCACGGGGGAAAGCCCGCTGAAATACCATGAGGGCTTCCGCAAGGTGAAGTGTCCCGAGTGTGGCGGCGACGCCGAGCGGGAAACCGATACGATGGACACCTTCATGTGTTCGAGCTGGTATCAATACGCCTATATTTCGCCCTACTGGAAGCGGGGCGAGCGGCTGCACGCCGACGACATTCCTTGGGACCCGGCGGTGGGCAACTATTGGCTGCCCGTGGATCAATACACCGGCGGCATCGAACACGCCACCATGCACCTGCTGTACACGCGCTTCTTCACCAAGGCGCTGCGCGACCTGGGCGTGGTGGATTTCGACGAGCCGATGCTGCGCCTGTTCAACCAGGGCATGATCCTGGGGCCGGACGGCGAGAAGATGTCCAAGAGTCGCGGCAACGTGATCAACCCGGACGAGTTCGTTACCAAGTATGGCGCCGACACCGTGCGCGGCTACCTGATGTTCATCGGCCCGTGGGACATGGGCGGCCCGTGGGACATGAACGCCATCGAAGGCGTGCACCGCTTCCTGCAGCGCGTCTGGGCGGTGGTCACCGACGACGTGCGCCTGGATCACCCCACGATGGACCCGGATGTCCAGCCTGACCCGGCGCTGGAACGGGCGCTGGAACGCAAGCTGCACCAGACCATCATCAAGGTGACGGAGGATATGGAGAACTTCCGCTTCAACACCGCCATCGCCGCACTGATGGAACTGAACAACATGCTGATCAAGGTGAAGGAGACCACCGTCGTCAACGCGCCGATCTGGGAGCACGCGATCCGCAATCTGCAGGTCATGATGGCGCCCATCTTCCCGCACATCGCCGAAGAACTGTGGCACCGCCAGGGCAACACCTCTAGCGTCCACCTGCAGCGCTGGCCCAAGGGCGACCCGGAAAAGGCACGCGAGGAAGAGATCACCGTCGTGGTGCAGATCAACGGCAAGGTGCGCGACAAGCTGGTCGTGGCCCCTGGCGCACCCGTTGCCGATCTGGAGCAGCAGGCGCTGGCGCTGGAAAATGTGCAGAAGTGGCTGGACGGCAAGGCGGTGCGCCGCGTGATCGTGGTGCCCGACAAGCTGGTCAATATCGTGATCGGCTGAGCCGGCGGCGACGACCGGGCCACGCCACGGGCAAATCGCAAACACAGACAGCAAGATGCCGACGACGCGGTCGCGTCGTCGGCATCGCGTTTGGCAATCGGCGCGAAACTTTAAAGTTCCCTTAACACAGTTTCATTGCGCGATGTGTTATGATCGAAGCCTAAGTCGTAACTACTTAACAATTACTTGATCGGCAACCCGTTAGACCGTTTGGAACTCCGTTTGCTCCTGCAGCGCGTCGCTGGTGGTTTCTGAGAATGCAGACAAAGGAGAAGGCAGGCGCCCTATGATACACAAAACGCCATCGAACCGACCTGGCTATTTCTACATCGTCTTTGAACTGCCCTCCTGCATTTGGGCGGATCAGATCGCAGTGACGGGTGACTTCAATCACTGGGACCGGAGCGCGCTGCCGATGAAACAGGGGCGTGATGGCGTCTGGCGCGCCTGTCTGGAATTGGCCGCGGGGAAGGTGTATGCGTTTCGCTATGTCGTCGATGGTCGCTGGCAGACCGACCATCACGCCGACGGCACGGTGGACAACGGCATGGGGTCGCACAACAGCCTCCTCGACCTTACCATTGCCCCGCCATACGCCATCGAACATCGGCTGAACGCGCAGGTGCCGGAAAGCTACGCCCACGCGTCGGCGTCGCGGTTCATGCCGGGCGAGGATGACCTGCACGTCGCGCCCACCCATCGCCACGCCGAACGGGTGCACATCCGCACGCGCGCCGCCGCGTAGGAAGAGGCGCCGGCGCGCCTAGCCTGGTGCGGACATAGCCGGCTGTGTCCGTACAATCATCACTTCGGGGCGCCCTTACCCCTGCCCATGCGTGCCATCTGTGCTACAATGCCGCGCTATGAAGCAGCGCATTGCCGGCGGCGTGCTGGCGCTCTTGATCGTCGTGGCCGCCGTGCTCCGCCTCTGGCAGATCGACACCCTGCCGCCTGGGTTTCACTTCGACGAGTCGTTCGAGGGGCTGGAGGCCTGGCGCATCCTCACCGACGCAACCTATCGCCCCATTTTCCTGACCGGCAATTTCGGTGTGGCGCCGCTCAACGCCTACGCCAATGCAGCCATGTTCGGTCTCTTCGGTTGGCTGGGCGGCGAACCGGGACCCACGGCTATGCGCACCACGGCAGCCCTGGCCGGTGTGCTGGGCGTGCTGGCGCTCTTTGCCCTCGGCTATGAACTCCGTCAGCTTGACCGCCGGCGGCTGACCTGGCTCTTTCCGCTCATGGCCGTCGCCATGCTTGCCACCATGCGCTGGCACATCCACTTCAGCCGCATCGGCATCGAACCGATCTGGGCCGCGGCGCTCTGGCTGCTGCTGGCCGGGCGGCGCACGCGGCGCTGGTGGATCTATGGAGCCGCAGGTGCGCTGCTGGCGTTGGCGATGTACAGCTATCAGGGTGCGTGGATCATTCCCCTGCTCGCCGCACCGGTGGTCGTGCATCTCTGGTTCTACGACCGACAACAGCCTGCCGCAGCGGGCACCCCCTTCTGGGCCGGCGCCATGATTGCTGCCAGCACCGCTCTGGTCCTGGTCGCCCCGCTGGCGTACTTCTTTGTGCAGCACCCGGATTTGCTCATCCTGCGCCCGGCGCAGATCGCCGTGGCCGGCGACGCCCAGGCGGCCGGCGATCCGTGGTCGAACCTGCGCGCCAGCGTGCTGATGTTCTGGCCCTTCGGCGCCACGGGCGACCTTGACCCGCGGCGCAATCTGCCCGGCGCGCCGGCGCTCAACCTGTGGCAGGCGATCCCGTTCTGGCTTGGGCTGGGGCTGGCCGTGGTGCGCGCCGCCAATCCCGCCTACTCGATCCTGCTGATCGCCCTCGCCGGGCTGCTGCTGCCGGGCATTCTGAGCGAATACGCGCCCCACTTTCACCGCATCCTCGGCGCGACCGCGCCGGTTGCGCTGTTGGCCGGGGTGGGGCTGGATGCCATCGCCGGGTGGCTGACGCGAGTCGCGCCCCTGCGCTGGCAGCGCTTCCAGCCTGGCGTCTGGGTTGCGACGGCGCTGATTGTCGCCGGCGCAGTCGTCGCCGCACAGAATTACTTCGTGCGCTGGGCCGCGCTGCCCGATCTCTTCTACGCCTTCGACGCCGGTCTCTGGCGCATCGGCCAGGACATTGCAGCGCAGCCCGCAGAAGATGTGGTGTATCTGACGCCGCGCCCCGCCGACCATCCGACGCTGGCTTTTGCCTGGACGACGCGCCCCGGCAGCCACCCGGCGCCGATCAGTTTCGACGGCCGCGCTGCGTTTCCGCTGACGGCCGGCGCTAACCCGACGACCGAAACCTACGTCGCCATCGAGACCGAGGACTTCCGCACCCGGCTGCTGCTGCCGGAGGTCCTGCCCGCTGCCGCGGTGGATGAACAGATTCGCGATGCCAGCGGCCAGGTCTACGCCACCTACTACAGCCGCACACCGGGCCAGACGCCGCAGCGTCCGCCGCAGCAGCCGCTGGCGGCGACGGTGGGTGATGGCATCAGGCTGGCGGGTTACGATGTCCAACCGGCCACG
>JAPKMV010000337.1 GCA_026645635.1 Caldilineaceae bacterium | reverse complement strand
CACTTAGGGCATGTATTCGTGCAACTTCAGTTCAAGGTTGGCAGGTAAGACAATGCTCAACGTGAAAACAGTCGCAGAACGATTGGCGAAATCGGAAACGGAAGTGCTCGAACAGTCGCTGCGCAGTTATCTGGTGCGTGAAATGGGGCTGATCGAAGCGGAGCTTCTGCGCTACCGCGAACGGTATACTGTGGTTGATCCTCAAGAACTGCGTCGTTTGATCGAAGTTGGTGCGCTTCCGGCCCATCCAGCCTGGGAAGACTACCTTGAATGGACGAATGGGCTTGAAGCAGTGGATGATCTTCACGACCTTCTCCGTAGCGCAGAATGATAGATGAGCACACCTGCCTCTACGATCACTGCTATCGCCACCACGGAGTATGCCACGCTCGTGCGTTCCGTCGAGGTGGTAGCCTGGTCACGCCAGAAGCCGCGCCTTATACGCATCAGGATGATCGACGGTTCCTACCTTGACGTTCGTGTCACAAACTCCGGCGATTATTCCTATCACTGGGAACACCGCATGACCGATGGCGGTATTCATCGTTGGGACAACGCGCCTCATCACGGCCATATATCCACACACCCGCACCATTTACATGATGGAAACGAAGCATCCATTGTTGATAGCGCTTTGCCGGCCACCTCGGTTGAGGATGACATGCGGTATGTGCTGTCATACATTTCCAATTTGATCTTCTCGAATGCGCGCCGCCCTTAAGCAGCTCATCACGCTCTGGCTCAGCCTGCTCATCCTGGGCGGGCTGAGCTTTTTGTTGCTCTCTTTGCCGGCGACCCGCACCTGGCTGTGGGAACACACCGGCGAGGAGGAGTTCTTCGCCCAGGTCAAGGGCCTCACCGACCTGGCCGGCGATCAGGTGCGGCCCCGGCTGGATCTGGCCGCCGACGCCACAATCCAGCATGTCGACGTCAGTCCCTTTGGCATCAACACCTTTCTCGAACAAGAGGCTGAACCGGCGAAACGCGCCCAGGCCGTAGAGATGGCCGCGGCCGCCGGCTACCACTTTCTGCGCCAGGAGTTCCCCTGGGAGGACATCGAAATCCACGGCAAGGGTGACTTCGAGGATCGCCGCCATGAACCCTACCGCTCGGCCTGGGAAAAGTACGATCAGATCGTCGACCTGGCCGAGCAGAACGGCATGGAACTGATCGTCCGTCTGAGCAACCCGCCGGGCTGGACCCGCACCCAGGGCGAGGGCGAGAACAACGTGGACACCTTTGCGCCGCCCGACGACGTGCAGGATTACGCCGACTTCGTTACGGCCGTGGCCGAACGCTACCGCGGGCGCGTCAAGTACTATCAACTCTGGAACGAGCCGAACATCTACCCGGAGTGGGGCAGCGCGGCCATCGACCCGGAAGCATACGCCGAGCTGCTCAAGGCCGGCGCCACCGCGCTGCGCGCCGCCGACCCGGACGCAGTGGTGATCCTGGGCGCGCTGGCCTCGACGATCAACCTGCAGCCGAGCGACCCGCCGCCGGGCAACAGCCTCAACGACCTGCTCTTTTTGCAGCGTCTCTACGACGCCGGCGCCGCGCCCTACTTCGACATCGTGGCCGTGCAGGGCTACGGCCTATACAGCGGCCCCACCGACCGGCGCATGCACCCGCGGGTCATCAACATCAGCCGCCACCAGTTCGTGCGCGACCTGATGGTGAAGAATGGCGATGCGGCCAAGCCGATCTGGATCGCGGAGATGAACTGGAACGCCGCGCCGGAGGACGTGGAGCCGCGCTACGGCCGCGTCACGCTGGAGCAGCAGGCGCGCTATCTGCCCCTGGCCTACGCACGGGTGCAGCGCGACTGGCCCTGGATCGGCGTGGCCGCCACCTGGTATCTCAAGCGCGCCACCGACCTGTGGGAGACGAACCGCCAGCCCGAGGCCTATTTCCGCCTCCTCGCGCCCGATTTCACGCCGCAGCCGGTGTACGAGAGTATGCGGGCATACACGGCGGGGTTGCGTTAAGATACTGTCCGTGAAGTCACCCGATTTGACGCAGAGACGCAGAGATGCAGAGAAAACACAGAGAAAGAACAGAGAAAACGCTTTGGAGACTCCCTTGCTCTTCCTCTGCGAGCCTCTGCGCCTCTGCGCCTCTGCGTCAAAGAGACCTTCCTGAACCATCTCCGAGGGATTTGTGACGCGGCGCGCGGGGCGTGGCTTCGACGTGAACTCAGCCGGGCGGGCGATAGTCTTCGAGCGGGGCGCGCTGCTGGCGGTATTGCTGCTGGCCACGTTCTTGCGCTTCTTCGCCCTCGACCAGAGCAGCCTCTGGAGCGACGAGGGCAACACCTGGGCCATGCTGGGGCGCGACTTCGGCGCCATCGCCCAGGCCGCCGCCGCCGACATCCACCCGCCGGGCTACTACTGGCTGCTCAAGCTGTGGAGCCTGCTCTTCGGGACGAGTGCCTATGCCATGCGCAGCTTCTCCGCGCTGGCCGGCGTGCTGACGGTGCTGGTCGTCGCCCGGATTGGCCGCCGCGCTGTGCCCGGCAACCCGGGCCGTTGGCTCGGCCTTCTCGCCGCCTTCGTCGCCGCGGTCAATCCGTTCCAGATCTACTACAGCCAGGAAGCGCGCATGTACATGCTGCTGGCCCTGGAAAGCGCCGTGCTCTTCTGGGCGCTCCTGGCGATGGCAGACGTAAGGGAGAATATCTCAACGCAGAGGCGCAGAGAGGCTGAGGCGCAGGAGGGAGAAGCGCTCACGCAAAGACGCCAAGACGCAAAGACGCACATCTCCCAATCTCTCAATCTCTCAATCTCCCAATCTCCTAATCTCCAATCTCCCAATCTCCAATCTCTCCTCTCCCAAACCACCTTCGTCCTCGCCGGCATCGCCGGTCTCTACACCCACTACAGCTTTCCCATCATCCTCGCCGCCGCCGGCCTTGCCTACCTGGCGCGCTGGCTCCGGCATCGCCTCACCCCCTCACCCCCTCACCCCCTCACCCTCTCACCTTCGCCCGTCCGCTTCATCACCCTCAACGCCCTCATTCTCCTCGCCTTCCTGCCCTGGCTGCCCGTGGCGCTGCCCGCCGTGCTCAACTGGCCGAAGGGCGGTGTGGCCGTCGGCTGGCTGGAGGGGATGGCGCTGACCCTGCGCACGCTGCTCTTTGGCCCGCTGCGCGCCGTGCCGGAGCCGCTCTGGCCGTGGCTGCTGGCCGCCGCGCTGCTGCCGGTGGCCGGGCTGATTGCGATGCGCCGCCGCTGGTCGAGTCTGGTGCTGGGGCTGTGGCTGCTGCTGCCCATCGGGTTGATGGCGGGGTTCGGGCTGTTTACGCCGGCCTTTTTGAAATTTCTCCTGGTCGCCTCCGCAGCCTGGTGCTTGCTGGTTGCCGCCCCGGCCCTGGTCACCCCGTGTATCTGGCCCGGCGCCGCGGCGATCGTCCTTTTTGCTGCGGGTGCAGCCGTCGCCACCCTCCCCGCCTACTACACCGACGCCACCGCCCGGGACAACTACCGCGGCGTCGCCGCCTATCTTGCCGCCACCGGCGACCCGGCCACCGACCTCGTCCTGCTCAACGCGCCGGGGCAGCAGGAAGTCTGGCGTTACTACGACCCCGGCCTGCCGGTGCTGGCGCTGCCTGCCCAACGCCCCGCCGACCCTGAAGCAACGGCGCAAGCCCTAACCGCCGCGACGGCAGATCGGCGCATGGTCTACACCCTTTTTTGGGCAACCGACGAGGCCGATCCCGATCAGGTGGTGGAGCGCTGGCTCGATGAGCATGCGTTCAAGGGGCTGGACGCCTGGCAGGGCAACGTGCGCTTCGTCACCTACGCGCTGCCGACCAACCTGGCGCAGCAGCCGGTGGCGGATGCACGGTTCGGCGATCACATTGCCCTGGTCGGCCAGGCGCAGCCGGCCTTCCCGCAGCAGGTCGTCGCCGGGGAGCCGCTGCTGGTGCAGTTGCAGTGGCAGGCCAGCGCGCCCATCACAGCAAGCTATGCCGTGGCCGTGCAACTCCTCGACAGCCGCAGTCAGGTAATCGCCCAGCACGACAGCCTGCCCGCGGGCGGCGCCCGTCCCACCGCCGGGTGGCAGCCCGGTGAACAGGTGATCGACAACCACGCCCTGCTCGTGCCCTTCGGCGCGCCGCCGGGTGTGCACCGGCTGATCGCCGCGCTCTACGACCCGGCCACCGGCGCGCGGCTGCCCGTCGGCGCGGCAGACCACGTCGCACTGGGCGAGGTGGTGGTGGCGCGGGCGCCCGCCGTCCCCGTGGATGTGCTGCCGATCCAGCACCGCGTCCACCAGGACTTCGGTGGCCTGCATCTGATCGGCTATGACGCCTACCGCAAGGACTTTGCCCACGCGCCGGCGACGCCGCTCACACCGGGCGACCTGGCGCACTTCACCCTGTACTGGCAGGCGCCTGATCCGCTGCCGGCGGACTGGCCCGCGGACGCCGCCTTCACCCTGCGCCTGGGCGACCAGACGCTCACCGCAACCCTGGCCGGCGGCGGCTATCCCACGGCGCAGTGGTCGCCGGGCGAGCTGGTGCGCGGCGAGTTCGACCTGCTCTTCGACGGCAGCGCGCACCGGCCAACGTTGACCGTAGGCGAGCAGATGATCGACCTGCGTGAGTTGCCATAACTCTGAAAATCCCTCACGCCAAGCCGCAAAGACGCCAAGTCGCACGACACCCAATCTCCCAATCTCTCAATCTCCAATCTCCAATCTCCCAATCCCTCACCTTGTCCCTCCCCGCGCTTTACGGTACAGTAGCGGCCATGAGCGCATCGATCAGCAAGAACATCGTCATCACCGGGTTCATGGGCACGGGCAAGAGCACCGTGGGACAGTTCGTGGCTGCACGCCTGGGCCGCCGGTTCGTGGACATGGACGCGATCCTGGCCGAACGCGCCGGGAAACCGATCAGCGCCATCTTTGCCGAGGAGGGCGAGCCGGCGTTTCGCA
>JAPKMV010000336.1 GCA_026645635.1 Caldilineaceae bacterium | reverse complement strand
TTGCGGCTTGTTGGCTGTACGAAGAGGGGAATCTACAACATTAGTGGTCAACACGCAATGGGGATTGGATTCATCGCTCTGGCACGAAGCACGGAGCGCCCAATTCACAACGTGTTTCAACTCTAGTAGTCGTTTGTTTTCTAAAGGAGATACTATGAAAACAAAGAAGTATTTCGTGTTTGTGTTACTCACGGTGCTGGCGCTGGTGATCAGCGCGTGTGCACCGGCAGCCGGCCCCGTGCCGGCGGCGCCAGGTGGTGAGGAAGCGGCGTCCAGTGGCGCCGAAGAATTTACCACGCCGCACCCGATCCTGAGCGACCTCAAAGTGCGCCAGGCGCTGGCCTACTGTCTGGATCGCGACGCGCTGATCGCCTCGGTCTATCCGTATGTGGAAGATGGCTCCGAGCTGGTCATGGACAGCTTCCTGCCCAAGACGCACTGGGCGTACAGCGGCCCCTACGCCGATATGCCGATGTACGATCCGGAAACCGGCATGGCGCTGCTTGAGGAAGCTGGTTGGGTGGCGGGCGATGGTCCAATCCGCACCAATGCCGACGGCGAATCGCTGGTGCTCAAGTTCACGACCACCAATGCACAGTTCCGCCAGACCTGGTCGGCCGTGGCCATCCAGAACTGGGCCGCCTGTGGCATCCAGGTCATCCCGACCTATGCGCCGGGTTCCTGGTGGTTCGGCGACACGACGGGTCTGGCCCGCCGCGACTTCGAACTGGGCGCTTTCGCCTGGGTCGGCCAGACCGAGCCGGCCGGCCGCACGCTCTACGCCTGTGACCAGGTTCCGCTGCCCTCCAACAACTGGGAAGGCCAGAACTACATGGGCTGGTGCAATCAGACTGCCAGCGATGGCATCGTCAAGGCCACCAACACCCTGCTGCGCGAAGACCGCGTCGCGGCCTACAACACCGTCCAGCAGGAGTTTGCCAAGGACGTCGTGTCGATCCCGGTCTTCCAGCGCGCCGAAGCTGAGGCCTGGAGCTCGAACCTGACCGGCATCCGCGCCGATGCAACCGAGTACGCGACGGCGAACCTGGCCGAGTGGGCGCTGGCCGACGGTGGCGACACCATCGTTATCGGCATGACCCAGGAGCCGGACAGCCTGTGGGCGATCATTTCCTCGATGGCGGCCTCCGCGCTGGTGCGCATGGGCATCGACAATGAGCGCACCTACACTCAGTACGACTACGACTTCCAGCCGCGTCTGCAGACTGTGCTGAGCACGCTGGAGTCGGGTCTGGCTACCAACAGCGACGTCGAAGTGAATGCTGGCGATATGGTCTACAACACCGCTGGCGATCCCGTGACGCTGGAAGATGGCGTGGCGATCTTTGACAAGGACAACAATGAAGTTGTCTTCGACGGCACGCCCGTCACGATGAAGCAGCTTGCTGTTACCTACCAGTTCAATCCCTTCACCTGGAGCGATGGCACGCCCGGCACGATTGCTGACTTCGAACTGGCGCGCTCGATCGACTGCAACCCGGATTCCGGTGCGACCACCTTCATCACCTGCAATTCGATCCAGGATGTAACCTGGGGTGCGGACGCGCTCGAATACTCCGTGACCTACCTGCCCGGTGTGCAGACGCCGACCTACATGCTGGCGCCGTTTGCACCGTACCCGAGCCAGCGCGTCATCTCCGACGGCCGCGTCCTCGCCGACGTGCCCGCCGCCGAGTGGCAGACGCTGCCCGAGATCACCGAGCGCCCGCTCTCCTGGGGCCCGTACATGGTGACGGAATGGACCAAGGGTCAGAGCCTGGTTCTGGAAGCCAATCCTTACTATGCCGGTGAAGTTGTCACCCCGAACGTGATCTTCGTGTTCGTGGCCGACACCAACCAGGCCGTGGCCCAGTTGCTCAACGGCGACGTGGACTACCTGGATGACTCCACCCTCGGCGCTGGCGCCGAAGTGCAGACGGTGATCGATGCTGCCAACAGCACCGGCAACGTCCAGTACGAGATCTCCGCCAGCTCGACCTGGGAGCACATCGACATCAATCTGTTCACCAAGTAATTGACCTATGTCTCTTTGGGTGCGTCCATCGTGGGCGCACCCAAAGAGCGCCTGGAACGGTCTCCCCGTCTCCTTGCCAGCCTCAGAGCAGTTCACGGCTTGCCATGCTGAGCGCAGCGAAGAACCTAGCAATCAGAACAAAACTGGATTCTTCACTGCCCTCCTCAGCATGACAGGTGTGCTACAGCGTGAACTGCAACGCCTGACATCTCCGGCAGGGAGCGGGGAGAGTTTTTAGTCGAGGACGTGATGCCATGACTGCCTACCTCATCCGGCGTTTGATCCAGATGATTCTGGTGATTTTTGTTGTGTCGCTGTTCATGTTTTTCCTATTCAACATCGCTCCGGGCGGCCCGTTGACCGGATTGCAACAGCAGCAGCGGCGCATCACGCCGGAAGAGCGCGCGCTGATCCGCGCCCGCTATGAACTGGATTTGGATTGGCAGTGGCGCTACACGCGCTGGCTCTTGGGCTGGCCCAACGGCCCGATCACGATCGCCGGCAACGAATACCTGGCCGACTTTGTGGTGGGCTGTTACATCGAGGCCACGCCGGAAGAAGGCGGCGGCTGCCGCGATACGGTGACGCTGGCCGAGGTGCCTGTGATTCATCCGGTTGCACGCGCCAGCCGCGGTATTCTCTTCGGCGATTTCGGCCAGTCCAGCGTTGTGCAGCCGGGCCAACCTGTCGCCAATCTGCTCTGGTCGCGCTTGCCCGCCACCTTGCAGTTGCAGATTCCGGCGCTGCTGCTGGCGCTGATGATCGGCATTCCCCTCGGCATCTACAGCGCGGTCAAGCAGTACTCCCGCTTCGACTACGCGTTCACGACGGCGGCGTTTATTGGCTCGTCGATGCCCACCTTTTTCTTCGGGCTGTTGTTCATTCTCTTTTTCTCGGTGCTGCCATCGATCAACCAGGAGCAATTCCCCTGGCTGATTGCGCTGCCGCCGGGCTTGCAGCAGGCAGTGCGGCCCTATACGATTGCAGAATGGCTGCCCAGAGTTCAGCCAGGCTCGCCGATTGACCTGTTTTTGCACATGATCATGCCGGTGACGGTGTTGACGATCATCAACATTGCCTTCTGGAGCCGCTTCCTGCGCTCGTCGATGCTCGAAGTGCTGCGTCAGGACTATGTGCGCACGGCGCGCGCCAAGGGGCTGCAAGAGCGCATGGTGATCAACAAGCACGCGCTGCGCAACGCCTTGATTCCCTTCATTACCGTGCTGGTGCTCACGATCCCCGGTCTGTTCGCCGGTGCGATTTTGACCGAGACAGTCTTTGCCTGGCCAGGGATGGGGCGCCTTTTCAACGATGCGCTACAGCGCGCCGACTATAACATCGCACTGGCCTTCATCTATGTGACGACCATCCTGACGGTCTTTGCCACCCTGTTGGGTGACATCTTGTACGCCGTGGTCGACCCGCGCATTCGGTATTCGTGATCGTTGTTACGTGTTACGTGTTACGTATTACGTATTACGTGCTACGCAACACGCAACACGCAGCACGCAACACGTAACACGCAGCACGCAACACGTAACACGCACTGCACTTGGAGTTGAGGACCTATGACTGCATCTGCTGCCGCAGCACCCAAAACCATCACTAAGATTGCGCGTGAGGGCAAGGAAGAGAGCCAGTTCCGCATTGTCATGCGCCGTTTTGCGCGCCATCGGCTGGCGGTGATCTCGCTGGTGGTGATCATCATCATGTTCGTGCTGGCGCTGCTGGCGCCTGTGATTGCACCCTTCCCGCGCGACCAGATCGACATTGCCGTGTCTTCGCGACCCGGCCCGCCTGGCATCCTGAGCAGCACGGGCCAGTTCCACCTGGCCGGCGTCGATCACCTGGGGCGCGACCTCTTTACGCGTGTGCTCTACGGAGCGCGTGTGTCGTTGACGATTGCCTTTTTGGTTGTGATCTTTTCCGAGTTGATTGGCGTGCTTCTGGGCGCGTTTGCCGGTTTCTTCGGCGGCTTTTTCGACGCAGCAACGTCGCGCCTGGTGGAGTTCTTGCTTTCGATTCCCACGTTGCCGATCTTGTTGATCACGTCGTCGATCCTGATTCGTATGGATGCGCAGATTCCCGTGCCCGCCTTTGTCACGAATTTTGTGGCCTGGGCTATTGCTTCGCCGCCCAGCGAGGCAAATAAGGTGATTGTGCTGATCTTCATCCTGATTCTCTTGGGATGGACTGGCGCCGCACGCCTGATGCGCGGCATGGCGCTGACGCTGCGCAACCAGGATTTCGTGGAATCGCTGCGAGCGGTGGGCGCCTCGAACTCGCGCATTATCCTGCGTCACATCATCCCCAACGGCATCGCACCGATCCTGGTCAACGCCAGCCTGGCATTGGCCGGCGTGGTCATCGCCGAATCGGCGCTGAGTTTCCTCGGTGTGGGCGTGCAGGAGCCGACGCCCTCGTGGGGCAACATGCTGGCGACGGCGCAGAGTTACATGTTCCAGCACCCGTGGCTGCCGCTGGTGCCGGGCATCCCGCTCTGTCTGGTGGCGATTTCGTTCAATTTCATCGGCGACGGCCTGCGCGATGCGCTGTTGCATTGACCCTCAGTGTAGTGCATCATTCAACATGGATGAGGTCCCCTGATGAGTATTCATGGAGTGTTGATGGCGACGTCGAATGTGCTGAGCGATGAGCAACTGCTCGACATATTGGAGAACCGTATTCCGGCACTGGTTGAACGTAGACCTGATCTCTGGAAGCGGATTTATTCGGCTTGGGTTGACACCTTTGCCAAGCGTGAAGAGATCGCTGCGATCATGGAAGAATTGCGGCGTCTGGACAGCAACCTGACGGCATTTCAGGAGTCCGTCAATGAGCGATTTGACCATGTAGATGTGCGTCTTGCTGGCGTGGATGAACGTCTTGCTGGCGTGGATGAACGTCTT
>JAPKMV010000335.1 GCA_026645635.1 Caldilineaceae bacterium | reverse complement strand
TGTAGGGGTCGATAGGGGCTGCAGCCTGTGCGACGGGTGGTGCAGGTGGTTGTGCCCGGGTGGAAGTAGAGTTAAGCGCCAGCACTACCACCGCAAGCGGCAGAGTCATGAACAGCAGACCGCTCAGACCGTGACGCAAACTCATTTGATCGAAGTGTGTGCTCATGGGCGACCATTTCCCCTACTTTGTTCCAGTTCTTTGCGAACATCCTGTCCGTTTGAAGGAAACGGGCAGGATGTTCGCATCTTTGGCATGTATCAGCGCTGCACTGCCGGCAGATACACATACTCCACTGAGCCAAACAGCCCGAATTGGCTCAGATGGCAGACAGGGACGCTGAGTCGATTTTGGGCGGGCTGGCGGTCGTACACGCCGCACGCGGCATCGACCCAGGTGGAGGTGGCGACGTCCCAGCGCAGCAGGGCGAGTTGATTCTCGTCCATGCCGGTCACTTCGTCGGCAGTGTACTCCAGGATGATGGTGATCGGTTGCAGGAACGCCAGGTTCTCCACCAGTATGTCGGCGCGATAGGCGTTCAACTCGAAGGCGCGTCCGGCGAAGGCGAAGTTGTCAGGCCGCGTCGCCGGCGTGAAGGGTTCGTACACCAGTACTGTCGGCTGATCGAGCGCATTGGCAGGAATCAGCACGGTGCTCTTGCCGCCGGTGGTGGGGGTGAAGACGAGCGTGGCGGGCTGCGCCGGGTCGGTGATATCGATGGTGGCGCGTTCGGGGATGTACTGCCAGATTCTGCCGCCGCCCGTCGTGTTCCATACACCGACATAGAGATTGCCGTTATGGATGACGGTAGCATTGTCATACTGCGGATAGAAGTTATTTGCGTCACCCAACCCGGCAAAGCCAACCTGTGCCCAGCTTTCACCGTCGCTCGTGCGCCAGACTTCCATGCCGGTGCTTTGATTGCCGGTGAAGGCGTAGAGCATCCGATTGTAGATAATGAGCGATTCTACGGCGATGTTGGCGTTGTTGCCGAACCGCAGTGGTGTCACCGCCTGCCAGTCACTGCCGTCACAAGTCTGGCAGCGCCATAGAATCGCGTCCGTGGTGCTCAGGCGGGGATTGGCGTGGACGCCGGCATAGAGATAGCCATTGAATGATCTTAGTGCGAAGATCATTGTTAACGAAGATGCGCCAAAGCCGTTGGTTGCGATTTTGTTCCAGTTCATCCCATCGGGCGAACGCCAGATTTCCGGCCCGCTCTGTGTGTTGCGCGTGCCAGCGTAGAGGTGGCCGTTGTAGACAGCCAGGCTCCAGATGGCGCGATTGTTGGCGGTGCCAAAGCCGTTGGGCACAACCTGTTGCCACTCGCCAGGGTTGCCTGTCGTGCTGCGCCACAGTTCGGCGCCATGGGTGCTGGTGTAGCTGAAGGTGCCGGCATAAAGTGTGCCGCTGAAGGCGTCGATAGCGAAGATGCCGCCGTTGTCGCTGCGGCCAAAGCCGCCTGTCATCACCGGCGTCCAGGTTGTGCCGTTGGAGGAGCGCAGCAACTGGGCGCCGGTGCTGCGATTGGCGGCTTCATCCCAGTTGTCGACGCCCGCATAGAGCTGCCCGCCAAATTCGAACAGCCGCGCGATGCCGACATTGGTCGAGTCGCCAAGCCCGCCTGTCGCCGCTTGTGCCCAGCTTCCGTTCAACTGCCACAGGTTGGCGCCGCCATCGAATTGATAGGTTCCTGCGGTCAGTTTGCCGCCAAAACTCGCCAGTGAACCTGTGTTTTGCTGCGGGTCGCCGAAACCGTCGATGTTGACTTGACGCCAGTTGGGGGTGCCGAGGGCGAACTGTTGGATGCGGTGGTTGTCGAAATCGGCGACGTACAACTCGTCTGTCGAGTTGATCGCCAGACCATGCGGGTTGAGGAACTGTGAAGTGAGGCTGCCGTAACGCCCGAGACGCGTCAGAAAGCCGCCGTCTTTGTCGAAGACGTAGACATAGTGATTCCACTGCGAAGCAACGTACAAGCGGTCACTGCCATCGATGGCGAGCTTCGACGGGCCGGAGAAATGGGCAAAGTCGTCGCCGCCCTCACCGGTGATGCCCAGTGTTCGTACATAGGCGTAATTTGCGTCGAACATCTGGACGCGGTGGTTATAGGCATCCGCTACATAGATCATGCCGCGACTGTCCACAACCACATCGCGTGGATTGTCGAAATGCTGGTTGTCGGCGCCAGCCTGCCCTGTGACACCGATTGTGGCCTGATACGCACCGGCGCTATTGAGAATCTGCACTCGCTCATTCTCTGAATCGGCCACGTAGAGAGCACCGTCTGGGGCTACAAAGACGCCATTCGGCCAGGAAAACTGGTTGTTGCCTTGACCTTCGCCGCTGCCGATTGTGGTCACATAGCCGCCACTGGCGTTGAAGACCTGCACGCGGCTGTTGCCGGCGTCCGCTACGTACAGATTGCCGTTGGGCGCCGCCGCCACGTCCGTCGGTCGATTCAGCCGGTCGTTGCCTGTCAAATCCAGATTGACGCCGGCTGCACCCACCGTCCACAGCGGGGCGCCCGTGGCATCGATTGCGATCAGGCGATTGCCAAACTCTTCGGTCAGGAAGACGCGATTGTCCGCCGCCACGGCCAGACCGGACGGGGTGTTCCAGTGAAAGGCGTCGGTCAGATACGGCACGCCGGTGACGCCAAAGGTGCGGACATAGGTCAAGGCGCCGTTGTACTGTTGCACGCGCGCATTGCCGTAGTCGGCGATATAGATGTTGCTGGCGCCGTCCACCGTCACATCCAGTGGATGGCGCAGGTTGGTTGGGCCGCTGCCCCACCCATTGCCCAGCGTTGTCACATACGCGCGCGTGGCCTGGTTGAAAACTTGCACGCGGTGGTTGTTCTCGTCGGCGACGTAGATGTAGCCGCTGTCGGCGGTGACGCCGGCCGGCCCGTCGAAGCGGGTGTTGCTGTTGCCGCCCTGGCCGGTTTCACCGAGGGTGGCGACATAGATCGGTGCGTAAGGCGAGGCAACGTTGTAAATCTGCACGCGCTGGTTGCCGTGATCGGCGATGTAGAGAAGATTGCCCGGCCCAAGATCGAGGCGAAACGGCCAGCAGAAGTGCGCGTTGTCCTGCGCACAGACGCCTGTGACGCCTAGCGTCGCCCGATAGGCGCCGGTGTTGTCGAAAATCTGGATGCGTTGGTTCGAGGTGTCACTGACGTAGACATTGCCTGCTGCGTCCACTGCCACACCGTTTGGCCAGTTGAATTGGTCGTTGCCAGAACCAGCCGACCAACTCCGTCCCAGTTTGTTCAGCACTTCACCGTTGGCGTCGAACTGGACAACGTGTGCCACGCTGCGATCCACCAGCCAGATGCTGCCGTCTGGGCCGGTGTCCACGTCGGCAATCGACTCGATGCTCTCGCCGGTGGCGTACCGCTGCCCGGCGCGACCAATCTGGTTGACCAGCACGCCCGGCGCCGACAGCTTCAAGGCGCGTCGCCCGCGTTCTTCGGCAACCCACAGCGCACCGCCTTCGACGGCGACGCCCGCCGGATAGTTCAGGTGGGTGGCGTCTTCGATATAGGGCTGGCCTGCCAATCCGTAGGTCTGCACGTAGCGAAAGCTCGTTCCTGGCGATCCTAATGGCGGGATCACGGATGCAGAAACGTCGGCCATGCCCATCACTGGCGCTGGAAGATCACGCCCGACGTCTTCGTGAGCCAGCAACGGGCGCCAAGCGGCTAGACTCAGCATCGCAACAACGATGGTCACTACAACCATCCATACGCACAACAATTTACCCATCCGCATAAGAAAAATCCTTTCGTGAAGCATAAGGTAAGACAAGACACGTATGCAGCATCAATCGAAGCGGCTGGATTGCCATACGGAGAAAGTGCAGAAGATCGGCAACTACCTGCCGCGTAGGCAACACTGCGAATTGCCGAAATGACCTGGTGTCTGTGGCTGGCGGTTGCTGCTCACGAGATCGGGCGGAGGCGGCGCAGCGAGCGTCACATCAGGTTTGACCTGATCAACACAACACCGGTCTGGAACACGAAGGGCACAAGTCCTGCCTGCACGACAGCTAGAGTGAAGCGAACGACGAGCGTGGTATGTGTGGTGCATGGCGGCCTTCCTTGGCGATAATTGGGGTCAGGTGGGGCCAGAGACATCGTCGGTGGCAGCCGGCATTGCTCTGGAGTCTGGCCGCAGAAGATTGGAAGAAAGTATACATTGTCGTGGGCAGGTATACAAGTTTGGCAGGTTGGAAAGAGTGGGGCTACTTCAGGCTGAGGGGACGATGCGTGGTGCAAGACGGCTCCAGCATTCCGGGAATGGGCCAAGAATATTTGCTGGTACAGAGAAACGCCCGGCCCATTCCCGGAATGCTGGAGTGCCCCAACTTGGGGTATGCCTGGGGGGAGGCAAGCGGACGGATTGCGCTTGCCCCTACCTTCCCAACAAATTCACCGCATCCCGCAGCATCGCCGCAGCCGTGGGCAGGGGCTCCCGCTCCCAGATCTTGTGGTACATGCGCCCGTAGAGGTCACTGTGAATCTCGATCCCCATCTCCCAGCCGGCGCAGCCACCCAGGAAGTCGCTTTGCGGGATGACTGTCGGAGCAACGGAGAGGCTGTAGCCGTCGCCATTGTACGCGGCGGATGCGATGAGCTTGATCGTGCTGTCTTGCGCCAGCGCAGCCTGCAAGTCCGTTGTTGTCACCCCGGTGATGCCCGTCACCTGCACGTCGGCCAGCCCCACGCGCACGCCGAGAAAGCTGTTGGCGATAATCACCAGCTTGTTGGCCGTGTCCCAGCCCTCCACGTCGAGGGAGGGGTCGGTCTCGGCGATACCGCGGCGCTGCGCCTCGGCCAGGGCGTCGGCATAGGCGCGGCCCGCGGCCATCTCGCCCAGGATGAAGTTGCTCGTGCTGTTGAAGATGCCGCGCAGCCGGGTGATGCGCGCGGCCACCAGGTCGCGGCGCCCGATGTTGATCACC
>JAPKMV010000334.1 GCA_026645635.1 Caldilineaceae bacterium | reverse complement strand
CTCACCCCCTCACCCCCTCACCCCATCACCCTCTCACTACTCTACCCACATCACACCCTGATCCGGCCAGTTGCCGAGTTCGCCGGCAATCGGCGCCACCAGCACCGCAGCGCCGCCGGTGCTGGGCACGGCCCACACATTCCACTCACCATCGCGGTTGCTCACAAAGGCGACCCACGCGCCGTCGGGGCTGACGCTGGGCAGGCCATCCACCGCGGCGTGATTGGTCAGCCGCGTCACCTGGCGCGTGGCCACATCAGCCCGGTAGATTTCGTAGTTGCCGTCGCGCCCGCTGCTCATGAAGACCACGAAGCTGCCATCGTTGCCCCAGGAGGGGCGGTTGTCGTCAGTGACATTGGTCAGCGGCGCCCGATTGCCACCGCCGCCGTTCATCGTCCAGAGACCGCAATTGTTGCCCGCAGCGTCGCAGCCGCGAAAGACGATCTGGTCCGCCACCGGATTCCAAACCGGGGCTTCGCCGAAGCCCAGCGTATCCACAGGGCCGTTGACTTCCGCCCACACTGCGTACACACGCCAGCGGCGGTCGCCCTCCCGGTTGCTGGCAAAGGCGACGCGGCTGCCGGCCGCATTCCAACTCGGCTGGCTGTCTTCGGGGAATTCGGTGAAGCGCAGAATCAGCCCGGTGGCAGGGTCAAGCGCAGTCAGGCCGCCCTGGCCGCTGCGCAGGTTGCGATAGACCAGGCGCTGGCCATCGGCGCGCAAGGCCGGCTGTGCGCCATCGTTCACGAGCAGTTGCGGCGCGGCGTTGCGGCCCACTGGCTGGACCATGATCTGGTTACGACCTGTCTGCGCATCGACCGACGAGTAGATGATCCGCCCGATGTTCGGCCCGGCGCCTGCGCTCTCGCTCACCGGCGCCGCAGCGTCAGCGGACACGGTGGTGGTGGCGGTGGTCGTTCCGGTGACGCCGGTCGTCGCACCGCCGGCGGGCGCGTCGCCAAACTGGTCGCACTGAGTAGCCGCTGCGCGCTGCTTCTGGCCGGCCTCCGCACCGCTGTTGACCGCAGCCGCAGCCGCATATTCCGCCGCTGCCAGACACCACTGTTCGCCGCGCACATACTGGTCGCCGTAGGCGATATGTGCATCCTGCAGCCGGCTGCGCACGTCGCGGTAGTCCGGTTCAAGCGCATACAACTGCTCCAGCAGTTCGATGGTGCGCGCCCAGTCCACATTCGTGACGGTGAGCACATCCAGGTACAGTTCGATCAGCTTGATCTCCTGCGTGATATCGGCAGCGGTCGGACGCAGCGCAAGCGCCTGGTTGTAAAGCAGCAGCGCTTCTTCCAGGTTGTCGCTGTTGTCTTTCTCCGTGCCGAGGTTGACGTAGGTGTTGAAGAGCAGCGTCGCCACTTCAGCCGCGCGATAGGTGGGAGCCACGCGCTGCAATGCCGTCAACTGCCCCAACGCTTCCTGCCAGCGCCCCGCCTGGATCGCAGCCTGCGCCGTGTTCCAGTAGATGTCGACCGCCGGATTGACCGTATCGGTCACGACTTGCGTGGGCGTACTGGGCGCCGTAGTGCTGACGATCGTGGCTGCCGTGCTGGCCGCGGTCGGCTGCGGATAGGCAGGCAGCGCCGCGGTCGGGCTAGGTGCATCAGTCGCGGGCACGGCCGGCGGTGCTGCAGCCGGCGCGCCCGCCGCAGCCATCGCCAGCAGGTTGCGTGCGCCCTGCTGCGCCATCTGGTTGCTGGGGTCGAGCACCAGGACGCGCTGATAATACTCAAACGCGACCTCCAGGTTGCCGCTGGCCTGGCTATCCAGCGCCTGCTGCAAGGCGATCGCCACCTGCTGGCGCCGCTGCACTTCGACCTGCTGCTGGCCGGCGCGAATGCCCAACACCACCGAGATCACAAGAATGGAGATGGCCAGCAAGGAGACTGCGCCGATCATCCACCAGGCCCACGTTGGAAAACGAGAATCGCTGCTCATATTGCCCTTACCGGCTCTCCAGCACGACGGCGCCGGTCGTATCCTGTAAAATCAAATGCAGCGGCCCGGCAGCATCCACCGCTGCGAGCGTCTGCATCCACGGTTGCGCGGGCGTCGCCTTGACCGGCAGCCGCGCAAGTTCCACCGCATTGTCCATGATGAGCAATTCACCGGCAAAGCTGCGCGCCGGTTGAAAGCCAATCTGCACGTCATCACCCTGCCGGCGCCAGTTGAGCGCGCCCACGGTGTTGGCCGTGCGCACACCGCCAATGCCGCCAAGCGGCAGCCAAACCTCGCGCCAACTCACGCTGGCGCCGCCGGACAGTGTCGCCTGCTCGAAAAATGTCGGCGCCAGACCCGCGTGCAGCTCGACATAGGCGGAATCGTCGTCCGTGTAGAGTTCGCTGGGCAGAGACTTGCGCCAGCCCAGGCCAAACACTTTGCTGCCGCGCACGGTCTCCGCCGGAAACACGCGGGCGACGCCCGCATCCTGCGCCTCGTCATAGAGCGCAACAAATGGGCCGTGGGCCGCGGGTCGCTCGAAGAAGCCGAGATAGTCGCGCCAGGCGCCCAGGCGACTCAGGTCGCGACCAGCGTAGATCGGCCAGGACATCGGCTGGTTGGCCGACGGCAGCGTGAGGTCCGCAGTGCTGTGGATGGTGACAACGTCGGTCGGGAGAACAAAGCGCGTGGCAGCGCTCGGATGATTGGCCTTGCCAGGCGCCAGCATGGCGTTGTGCCAGAAGTCGAAGTCCACGGCGCTGCCGGTCAAATTGGTCACCGTGGGCGCGATCTCAAAGCTGCCCTCGCCGGCGCGCAGCGTAACGCGGATGGTCGCCGTGAGCGCCTGACCGTCGTCGGGCAGTGTTAGCGCCACGGTCACTGTTCCACCGTCGGAGCGCTCCACCGTGGCATCCCAGGGCACGCCCCAGGCGTAGCCATGCTCCACCACCGGCAGCCCCCACTCGATGCCGCCCACATTGAGCCACCCCCCCATCCCCGGCGGCCCCCACGGCGTCGGCTTGACGACTTCGTTGCGATAGAAGACATCGGCGCCGGTCGGCTTGTGCACGACGCGCCAGATGCGCCCGCCCAGTTCCGGCAGCAGCGTAATGCGCAGATATTCATTTTCCATCACAAGCGCATGATAGGTGCGCGCCGTTGGCTTGGGGGCCTCGTCGCGAAAACGATCATAGTCGAAACGCTGATAGCGCCACTGATAGACAGGGTCGAACGCGCTGCTCTGATATTGTTCGATGGGGTAGGTGGGCAGCGTGACGGTTTCGGCGTAGACGCGCACACTGCGCGCAGCCTCACGTTGGTTCAAAAGCGGCGGCTGGCTGCCCAGGAACTTGATCTCGGCGGCGGGAGCAATCCATGCACCCAGCGCCAACGCGCCAGCCAACAGCCAATGGGCGAAATGCTCGAAAGACATACAATCGACAAGTATACCGCGACCCGGTGGCAGCGGCGAAACGCCACGGGCACGATCGCACATCAGCCCGATCGATCAGTGGCGGTCGCGCCCGCGGTAGACCCAGTAGATGCCGCCCAGCACCATCACCCCGCCGACGATCTGCAGCGGCGCCGGCAGTTCACCCAGCACCGGGATCGCCACCAGCGTCGTCACCACCGCCTGCGCCAGCAGCGTCACCGACACCTGCGTCGCCTGGATGTGGCCCAGCGCGTAGTTGATCGACAGCCAACCGCCCAGTTGGGAGACGATGCCCAAAGCCAGCAGCGCCGCCCAGGTCGTCGGGCTGAAGCCGACAAGCGGGAGATCCCAGGCAAGACAGATCGGCAGCAGCAGCACCACACCCACCGCCATCGACAGCATCATGAAGGTGGTCGTGTCCATGCGGGCGCGCACCCGCTGCGTCGTCAGCAGGTAGGCCGCATAGAGCAGACTGGCGCCGACGGCCATCAAGTTGCCCAGCCCGCTGCCGGTGAACAGACTGCCGGAGACGCCGACGATCAACACCATGCCCACCATCGACAGGGTCAGGCCAATCCAAAAATTGGCCGTGAGCCGCTCATGGAGAAAGAGCCAGGCGGCCAACCCCACCCAAATTGGCGCGTTATTGGCCAACAGGGTCGCCACGCCTGCGTCGGTCAACAGGATCGCGCTGTTCCAAAGCACCAGGTCGGCGGCAAAGAAGAAGCCACCGAAGGCTGTCGCCAGCAGGACGCGACGGCTGGGGAGCGCACGCCGGCGCAGCAGCCACCAGGGCGTCAGCAACACCACAGCAAAGAAGACACGATAAAAGGCGGAAACCGGCCCCGGCACGCCCGCCAGCTTGACGAAGATCGCCGAGAGGCCGATGCAGAGCACGCCGAAGGCCAGCGCCAGATAGGCTGCTGCGCCTGGCGCTGGCCGCACGGCGGCCGCGGAAGGGTGAGAAGTGGCCATAGTGGATAGACCGCGGATTTGGCGGATTAGGCAGATTTTCGCGGATTCATACAAATCCGCGTCAATCCGCCTAATCCGCGTCATCCGCGGTCTATTCCTTCCTACACATGCACCGGCGTATTCAGCCCGGCGGCGATGCGCAGCGCGGCAGCGTGGCTGGTGTCCTCCCAGGGCAGTTCGATGTCGTCGCGGCCAAAGTGACCGTAGGCGGCGGTCTGCCGGTAGATGGGGCGGCGCAGCTTCAGGTCGCGGATGATGGCGCCGGGGCGCAGGTCGAAGTGCTCCTGGATCAGCGCCGCGATCTTCTCGTCGGCGATGCGGCCCGTGCCGAAGGTCTCCACGTTGACGCTGAGCGGGTGCGCTACGCCGATGGCGTAGGCCACCTGGATCTCGCAGCGCGACGCCAGCCCCGCGGCGACCACATTCTTCGCCACCCAGCGCGCGGCGTAAGCGGCGCTGCGATCCACCTTGGTGCAGTCCTTGCCGGAGAAGGCGCCGCCGCCGTGGCGGGCCATGCCGCCGTAGGTGTCGACGATGATCTTGCGGCCGGTGAGGCCGGCGTCGCCCATCGGCCCACCCACCACAAAGCGCCCGGTGGGATTCACGTAGA
>JAPKMV010000333.1 GCA_026645635.1 Caldilineaceae bacterium | reverse complement strand
GCAAAGACACCTGGGTGTTGAACTGGTGAAGCTGAGCTGGTGAAAAGGAGGAATCAGCCATGAACGCCATGCTGTCCCGCGTCGCCGACAGCCTCTACTGGATGAGCCGCTACCTGGAGCGGGCCGACCACGTGGCGCGCCAGTTCGACGTGCACCTGACCATCGTCACCGAGCAGGCGGTGGATGTGGCGCGGCGGCGACGGCGGCGGCTCATCACCTGCCTCGTCGGCGAGGACGAGCACGCCGCGGCCGAAGCCTCCGACTACGACCTGGCTTATCTGCTCACTTTCGACGAGGATAATCCAAGCTCCCTGGTCAACTGCATTGCCTCGGCGCGCGAGAACGCCCGCCAGGTGCGCGAGCAGATCAACTCGCAGATGTGGGAGCAGATCAACCAGATGTACCTCACCGTGCGCAACCAGAGCATGATCGAGCTGTGGAGCGGCCAACCGCACAACTTCTATCACTGGATCAACCAGGAGGTCTATCGCTTCCAGGGCATCACCGACTCGCGCATCACCCGCGACCAGGGCTGGCACTTCATCCAGATCGGTCGCTACCTGGAGCGCGCCAGCGAGACGGCGGATGCGCTCAACGTGGACTTTCGCGAGCTTTATTCCAGCGCGCTGGAAACCGACGCCGTCGACCAGCAGACCTATCTGGACTGGGTCGGTCTGCTGCGCGGTTGCGCCGCCTACGAGGCCTACAGCAAGGTCTACACCGCCAACGTGCAGCCGCGCCACATCGTGGAGTTTCTGCTGCTCAACCAGATCTTTCCCTACTCGGTGCGCTTTGGCATCAGCCGCATCCAGAGTTCGCTGCAGTTTGTGGGCGAGGAGACCGAAACGCCCAAGTCGGCGCGGGTCTACCGGCTGGGGGGTCGCCTGCGCGCCATGCTCGACTATGCTCAAGTGGACGAGATCATGGAAGGCGGGCTGGGGAGCTATCTGCTCAACATCCAAAACCAGTGCGCGCAGATTCACCAACTGGTCTACGAGACCTACATCGCCTATTCGGTCGAAGACAAACTTAAGGCTGTTTGAGGAAAAGCAGTACACAGAGGCCGCAGAGGGTTCACAGAGAGCACGGAGAGGACACAGAGAAGAGCCTCCTCTGTTCTCTCTTTGTGTCCTCTGTGACTCTCTCTGTGCCCTCTGTGTAGAAAAAGAGATCGCTATGCTGTACTCAGTTCGTCACACCACTCGTTTTCAATACACGGCGCCCATCGCCGAGAGCGTCACCGAGGTGCGGATGCAGCCGCGCAGCACCGACTATCAGCAATGCAGCGTCTTTCGCCTGCAGGTGCGGCCCCAGGCGCGCATCTATACCTACACCGACGATCAGCAGAACACCGTGCACCACTTCACCCAGCCCGGCGTCCATCAGCAGCTTGCCATCGTGGCCGAATCGGAGGTGCTGGTGCATGAGCGGCCGCCGCTGCCCGCCGCACTGCCGGCTGACGCCTGGGATCGGATCGACGCGTCCCTGGCTGGCGGCGAACACTGGGACATGCTGGCGCCCAGCGAATTCACCACCGCGACCGCGCGCCTGGCGCAGTTGGCCCGGGAACTCAGCGTGGCGCGCCGCGCTGACCCGCTGACCGTGCTGCTGGAGATCAACCATAAGCTGCATCGCGCCATCGCCTACGACGCGGCCAGCACGAACGTCGATTCGCCCATCGACGAGGCGCTGGCGCATCGCCGCGGCGTCTGCCAGGACTACGCCCACATCATGCTGGCGCTGGTGCGCAACGAGCTGCGCATCCCCTGCCGCTATGTCAGCGGCTATCTCTTCCACAGCCGCGCCGACACCTCCGCCGACGGCGCGTCCCACGCCTGGCTGGATGTGCTGCTGCCGGACCTGGGCTGGGTGGGCTTCGACCCGACGAATGACATGATTGTGGGCGAACGGCACATCGAGGTGGCGGTGGGTCGCGACTACAGCGATGTGCCGCCGACGCGGGGCATGTACAAGGGCAACGCCGGGAGCGAACTGGCGGTCAGCGTGCGCGTGCGGCTGATCCAGGATCTTGTCGCCAAGGATGAGCCGTTCGAGAGCGACGGCGGCGAGACGCCGGTCTACCGCAGCACCGCGCAGCAACTGCACGCACGCTACGCCGAGACGCTGGCCGCGATTCAGATGCAGCAGCAACAGCAGCAATGAGTTTGGGTAGCCCGATAGCCTCTGCGCCTAGATCGAGATCTCAAAAAATCCGCCGGCATTCACTGCATCAAGAGTTCTTCGTATCTCTTCAACATGCAACTGAATCCGCGGCCACGAAGTAGTTCGCAGAACGATTATCGCTATCCGGCGTTCACGCAGGTTCTGCTGATAGCGCAGATTCTGGTCGGTTGTGATCAATACTTGGAAGCCTGCTTCTTCAGCCGCGTTGAGCAGGGCGCCGTTCGATAGATCAGACCAGCCAAGTTCATATGCCGTTGCGACGTCATGCCCTGTCAATTGCCGGCGCAGCGGCACGGGCGTCCCCTGGTCAAACAGAACTTTCATCTTCAGGCAGTGACCGTCAATGTTCTGAGTTCGTCGTTGAGTACGGCTTCGACCTGCGCGCGATCCACCCCTGGGAACCACTCCAGAAACTCAGCGATTGTTGCCCCATCGCGCAGGTTCTCGAACAGTGCTGAGACCGGAACGCGGGTGCCTCGAAATACCCAGACCCCGCTGACCTTGTCCGGTTCTCGCTCCACAGCCGCCAATGTTTCCCATTGCTTCATGATAGTCATCTCCGAAATGGGGGAAACGCCATCCTCAATCTGGTGGAAGTATAGCACATCTACTCGACAAGGTGAGGGGGTGAGAGGGTGATAGGGTGACGGCAACGCACCCTATGACCGCTCGAAGTATAAGTGGCGCTGACGGTGGCTGCAAAGCGCCTAAAACACCCACACCAGCCACGCGATCCCAATCGCCAGGCTGAAAAGTGTGATCAGCGGGCCGGCCTTGAGATACTCCGTAAACGAGAGATTCACATCGCGGCGGTAGGCGATCTCCGCCACGATCAGGTTGGCCACCGAGCCGAGCAGCGTCAGGTTGCCTGCCAGCGTCGTAGACATGGCCAGCGTCAGCCACGCCTGGGTGGGCATGGGGAAGTCCGGGATGTAGGGGCGGAAGAGCAGCACCGCCGGCACGTTGGAGACCAGGTTGCTCACCACCGCGGCGACCAGCGACAGCGCAGCCACGCCCCGCTCGGCCAGCGGCTGGGCAAAGCTGAACAACTGCCCGCTCAGCCCCACGCTCTCGATGGCGCCGGTGACGATGAACAGCCCGCTGAAAAAGACCAGCAGCGACAGGTCGATTTCGCGGAAGACCGCCTCCGGTTCGATGCGGCGGCTGATCAGCAAGATCGCCGCACCGGTGAGCGCGGCCAGCGGAATCGGGAAGCCGAGCACGAAGCCGGCCACCATCACCGCGGTGGCGAAGAGGCTCTTGCCCAGCAGCCGGCGCTCCGTGCGCAGCCCGACAACCGGCTCCTTGACCAGCCGCCCGCCAAAGTCGCGGCGAAAGACCAGCGCCACCACGATCCAGATCACCACCAGCCCGGCCAGCGCCACCGGCGCCAGATACGCGGTGAAGGCGTTGAACGAGATGCCCGACGAGACGCCGATCAGCATGTTCTGCGGGTTGCCGATGATCGTCGCCACCGAGCCGATGTTGGCCGCGGTCACCAGCGCCACCAGGTAGGGGATCGGCCGCTGGTTGAGCGCCAGGCAGATGTCGAGCACCAGCGGTGTGAAGACGAGCACGATGGTGTCGTTGAGAAAGATCGCCGAGAGCACGCCCGACGCCACGATGATGTAGGCGAGCAACTGGCGTGGCGTGTGCGCGTGGTGGATGACGCGGTTGGCGACGATCTGGAAGAAGCCGGCGCGGCGCAGATTGTAGTTGATGATCATCATGGCGAAGAGCAGCGTCAGCGTGTCCAGGTCGAGGCTGTGGTAGGCGTCTTCCAGCGGGATGGCGCCGATGACGATGAGCGCGGTGGCGCCGGTCAGCGCGATGGTGGCGCGGTTCATGCGCAGCCAGGGGTAGCGCCCCACGGCCACGCCGACGATGGTGGCGACGATGATGATGGCGGAGATGATTTGCAGTGGCGTCATGGCTGGTCACAGATTCACGCTTGGCCAGCCAGCAGCTGGCAACACGAATCCTGGGCGCTGTCCGCGGCGGCTGGGTCAACGTCCTGGTCACCGATCACCTGACGGCCCGGCGGCTGATCGCCGAAGGCGGATGGTCGCCCGATGCGGTGTGCTCGACATAAGGCGGGAAGAGCAGGTTGATGGTCTTGCCGGCGCCAGGCTGATTGACAACCTGGATCTGACCGCCATTCTGCTGCATGATGCCATTTACGGTGGCCAGTCCCAGGCCGGTGCCAACCGTTGTGACGCGGAAGTATGGATCGAAGAGGTGGGCTGAGGCCTCCGCATCCAGCCCGCCGCCGGTGTCACTCACCGCAAGCACCACGTAGGCGCCGGGTGCAATCGCCTCGCCGTCGACCGCCACGGCGTCGGCCAGCGTTACGTTGGCCGTTTCCACCGTAATCGCGCCCGCGCCGCCGATGGCGTCCCGGGCATTGATGCACAGATTGGCCAGCATCTGGTCAAGCTGCGCCGTGTCCAGCTTGACCGGCCACAGGGCTGCGCCCGGGCGCCAGACCAACTCGATCGCTTCGCCGATCACCTGGTGCAGCATGGGCAGCGTAGACTCGACTGCGCCATTCAGGTCGATCACCCTGGGGGCAATCACCTGGCGCCGCGCAAAACCGAGCAGATTGCGCACCTGGTCGGCGGCCCGCTGCGCCGTGGCGTAGATGGCGGTCAGATTGCGTTGCAGCGGCGTCGCTGGCGCGGCGCTCTGCAACGCCAGCTCCGTGCGCATCAGGATCACGGCCAACATGTTGTTGAAATCATGGGCGATGCCGCCGGCCAGCCGGCCCACCGTCTCCATCTTCTGCGCCTGCAAAAGCTGCGCTTGCAA
>JAPKMV010000332.1 GCA_026645635.1 Caldilineaceae bacterium | reverse complement strand
GCCGCACCCACCACAACGGAGGTGGCCGCATGACCGCCACAGCGCAATCATCTACACAGGCTGACAAGACCACGATTCGCGGGCGCCTGGCCGCACGCAAACCGATCACCGCGCCGCCGGAGCAGAAGGATGACACGCTGCAGGTGGTGCGCCGCCTCTTTGCCTACATGGCCAGCGGCGAGAGCCGCCGCGAGTTTATCAAGGGGTTGACAATCCGCCTGATCGGTGTGCTCGCGCTGGTGGCCATGCCGTTTTTCACCGGCATGGCGATCAACGTCGTGACCGCGCCCGGCGGCGACTTCAACCAACTGCTCCTCTGGTTGGTGCTGGCGCTGCTGGCCGGTGTGCTCTACCTGGGCTTCAGCGCGGTGGGCGAGCGCATCCTGGCGCGGCTGGCCACCACCGGCCTCTACAAGTTGCAGCGCCATCTCTTCGAGCACATGCAGACGCTCTCGCTCAGCTTCTTCGACCGCCAGCCCCTGGGCGAATTGATGAGCCGCGTCACCAACGACACCGAGGCCGTCTCCCTCTTCTACGAAACCGCAGCCGCGCCCATGATCCGCGCCGTCTTTCAGATGCTCTTCATCGTCGTCGTCATGACGCTGCTCGACTGGCAGTTGATGCTGGTCGCGCTGCTCATCGTGCCGGTGATGCTGCTGCTCACGGCCGTGGTGCAGCGCATCTCCACCCCGGCGTTCGCCAAACTGCAGGAGGAACTGGGCGAACTGAGCGGCTTCCAGGAGGAGACCATTGCCGGCCACAAGGTGATCATCGCCAACCTGCGCGGCGACTGGGCCGCGGAACAGAGCGCAGAGCTGGCCGGCGGCGTCTTCGACGTTGGCACGCGCGCCTTCTTCACCTCCACCGTGCAGTTCCCGCTGACCCAGACATTGACCATGCTGGAGATCGTCATCGTGCTGGTGGCCGGCTCCTTCATGGTGCTGGCTGGCGACACGACCTTCGGCGTCGTCGTGGCCTTCATGTCCTACACCGCGCTGCTGGCCACGCCCCTCTCCGACATCGCCAACCTGACAGCGACCACGCTCAACGCGGCGGCGGGCGGCCGCCGCGTCTTTGCCATCATCGACGAGGCGCCGACGGTCAAGGATGCGCCCGCGGCCAGCGAGTTTGCCTTCCAGGGCGGCCACGTGGTCTTCCAGGATGTGGATTTCAGCTATGTGCCGGGGCGGAAAATTCTCAGGCACAATACCTTCGAGGCGCTGCCCGGCCAGAAGATCGGCATCTGTGGCCCCACGGGCGCGGGCAAGTCGACCATCATCAACATCCTGACCCGCTACTACGACATCGACCAGGGCGCCATCTTGATCGACGGGCAGAACATCAGCCAGTTGACCCAGGCCAGCCTGCGCCAGCAGATCGGCGTGGTGCTCCAGGAGGCGTTCCTCTTCTCCGACACGGTGATGAACAACCTGAAGTATGCGCGGGAGGGCGCCACCGACGAAGAGTGCATCGCCGCGGCGAAGGAAGCCAACGCCCACGAGTTCATCATGCAACTGAGCGACGGCTACAACACGATGTTGACCGAACGCGGCGCCAACCTCAGCCAGGGACAGCGGCAGATGATCACCATCGCCCGCGCCATGGTCGCCAATCCCAAGCTGCTGGTCCTCGACGAGGCGACCAGCAACGTGGACACGCGCACGGAGAAGTTGATCCAGGCGGGCTTGCAGCGGCTGATGGCCGGGCGCACCAGCTTCGTCATCGCGCACCGGCTGAGCACCATCCGCGACGCGGACAAGATCCTGGTGGTCAACGGCGGCGAAATCGTGGAGGCGGGGACCCACGACGAGTTGATGGCCGCCCGCGGCTTCTACTACACGCTCTACATGAGCCAGTTCAAGGGCAAAGCCGGGGAAATCAGCGCTGACGCGGTGGACTTCGTCAGCACCTGACGCTGCCATAGAGAGCAGACCCCATCGGGAATTGCTTGATGGCACGCAAAGACGCAAAGCGTTTTGGTTCTTTCGGAATTCATGTGGTTGCGCCGCTATCTACCGCGACCGGTTGGCCTCTTTCGGCTGCTGCGTACCATGCGGCGAAACGCTTGAACCCAGGGTTGTCGGGGTAACTGGCGGATGCCGCCGCCACAAGGTCAGCGGTGCACCCGTTGTATTCCGCCCGGTCGATCAGTTTGAAGACGATCTCGCGCAGATTGGCGCCGCCAGCAATCGCTGCCAGATTCACGTCGAGGCCAATGCGCACCATCTGCTTCAGCGATGGCTCGTCAAAGGCACATATACCGGACAAGGTGATAGGGTGAGGGGGTGAGAGGGTGACAAAAACGCACCCTGTGCCCGCTCAAAGTATATCTACTCACCAATGATGAATTCAAACGTCCGCTTTAGTTGGCACCGGTCATCTTCATAGACATCCATCGCAATCATCAGCGTGCCCGTCACCGGAACGGTGCGGTACACTGGATATCGCCCATCTGGCTCGGCCTCGGGCGCACCCTGCTCGCCGAGTTGCTCGTAGCGCACGAAACGCACTTCCCGTTGAAAACCTGTCACCAGATCACAGCCGAGTGCGTCGCACGCCCCCCAGGCTCCAAACCACTCTCCATCAAGATAAAACAGCTCAAACGGAAGGAACTGCTCCACCCGCATCCATTTGTCGTTGTCCTGCGCAAAGAGGGTCGGTTCCGCTACGCACTCAATGATGTATCCGTACACATCGAGCTTTGCCCTGTCATTCTCGACGGAAACCAGCTTAACCTCCGGCGTCACCCTGTGGCGGCCAGGCTCAATTTCAGGAGACCTGCAGCCTGTGCCTGCAACCAATATGGTCAAAATCACAACAGTGCGCGCAAGACGGATGACGCTGGTCTTCATTGGTTCATCCCCCTGTTCTGGGTCCAGCGTAGTGGCGTGAGATGGCATCTCGCTCCACCACTATTGTGGATACGCCAACAACATCACATCCAGCAACCGCTTCTCCTCGCTCGTGCGCGGATACAGCTCCGACAGCGCGTTGGCCAGGCGCAGGAAGGCTGGCCAACGCTCCTGCTCGGCGGAGAAATCCAGTTGCAGGTCGCGCGCCCGCTCACTGGCAGCAGCCGCACCACCCTGTCAATGCGAACAGACTTCTCGCACACGGCGTGTTTGGAGACCTCGGCGATGGGGAAGTCGACTTCGGCCAGGCGTTTGCAGGCTTTGGGTATGGTCATGGGTGTCGCTGTCTTGGTCTGGTCGTCTGCGTCACAGTCGGCACAGGCTGCAATTGTCATGGAGCAACTAGAACATGCCGCAATACTCGGCAACCTTCTTGCGAGATTGCACCTCGATGTCACCTGTATGACTGACCTTGAGCAGCACCAGGTACTCAACAAATCTGACTGGGCCACCCATACATGAAGGCGAAGATCCCATCCATGACTCCTGGCCATACAGGGTATAGCCGCTGTCATCCTGACGATATGCTTCGATAAAATAGTCATGCGCCAGCGCCAGCAGGATTGCCTCCTGGGGGGTGTCTATGTCACCGAGGAAGCGCCGCAGGTCATCAATAGTGTTCCAGACCTTGACTCCTTCTTCGTCCACCGCAATGATGTAGGCGAAGTGATAGATAATGTCCCCCAGCGCGCCCAGATCGGGGCCAAACCCGGTTTCAGGTAGTACAGCGAGCACCGCTTGGGCTGTTGCGGGGTCAAGTTGTTCAAAGCCGAGTTCTCCGCCTACCGCGATTGGTCCCCAACTGTCTTGGCGCCATTCCCAGTATGCCAGCCCAGGTATTGGGTTGATATCGCCTGGTTTGATCGATTCCAGAAAAGCCCACGTGCTCTGGTCCACTTGGTTGTTCACTATAGGTTGAAACTCCTCTTTCCGTACTTGCGAAACCATTCCTGGATTGACCTCACTGGGGGCGCAGGCCACCAATAGAACGCCACACAGCACGATGGACAGGAACAGCAGTATGCGGATGGACTTCTCGCCCACAGTGTTTTTAGAAATCGCAGCGACGGGGAAGTCGACTTCGGCCAGGCGTTTGCATTCTTTGGGTATGGTCATGAGCGTATCCAGTCTCTTGCCAACTTGCACGTAATCCTTGCGCAGGGCTGCCGACCGGGCCAACAACTGCCGAACGTTTCAATCAAGCACGATGCGCACTGCAACCGGAAGTGGCGGCTGCATGACCGGAATCCACCCCTGGCGCGGCCAGCAGTCAGGTCGATACCTGCCGCGATTGTACTTGGTGGCATCTGTGGCGGCTTTGGCATCCTCGCCGCTGGCGGGCGGATCAACCAGTCCCGCGGTTGCTTCCACGTTCGCCATCATGCCCATGCCTGCGACCCCATACGGACTGTCAAGCTCCTTCAGTGCGTCCGCAGTTGGGTAATAGGCGCCGAAGACATGGAACACACCACTTGCCGCCATCTCGTCTTCGGAAATGATGCCCTCGGCAAACAAGGTAGGAAAGTAGGAGCGGAAATCAGCAGACACGTTGTCGGCAATACTCTTGTCCCGTGAAACCGCGCTATGCAATGCCCAGAACGCCTCCATCGCCAACATGCCATGCCCGTCGCGCGTTTCGCTCACTATCGTCGTGTACTCCGTCAGCAGTGTTTGATCATCTCCCCACGGATACGTTTGCCCGCTTTCGCCGCGGCATGCTTTCTCCCACTCCGCCTCAGTCGGCAGCCTGCCGCCGGCCTAGGATGCATAGGCATCCAGCGCCTCCGGAGCATACATAACGGGATGTTGCATCAGGTCCAGTTCCTGAAGCATCTGGAGATTTTCAGTGATGGCCAGGTCCGGACACACGCCTGCGACGATACAACGCTGATAATCCTCTACGGTCACAGGTGTCTGCTTGATCCAGAAGCCATCCAGATTTACGACCGTTTGTGTGATCTGTGTGAGCGCATAGGCTGATGCATCACGATAGAATTTATCATGGAACGCGGCGATCTGTTCTTCTGTACCACCCATCAAGAAAGGTCCAGCCGGCACATAGACATACACGGCGCCATCGCGCG
>JAPKMV010000331.1 GCA_026645635.1 Caldilineaceae bacterium | reverse complement strand
GGCATCGCGTTCTCCCGTCCCTACAATGTGACTGGTCGGTCACATGACCGACCAGTCACATTGTAGCACAGATGCGCTTTGTGTCAAGGTGGGAGGGAGAAAATGTAAGCTGCCGTCACCGCACCGCTGGCGCCGCAGCATTCAGTGACGACAGGGCGGCACTACAGCGGATTTGGAAAAGAACGGATACTGCGTCCACATGGGGCTGGTTTTGCATTATTCGCTGTTTTCTCCATCCGTTGTCGTGTTCGCCCGCAGCGTGAAGTGGACCCCTGTTCCCGCGAGGGTTGACTGCGCAATACGCCTGCACTATACTGCCAATAACGCAGGCAGAATACAGGCAAACAGGGAGGCGTAATGTCGCAACTAACGATTCGGGGTGTCGATGACAAGCTGCAACAACTGCTCAAACGCGAAGCTGCGCGGCGCAACCAGAGTGTCAACCGGTATATCTTGTCCCTGTTGAACCAGACAGTGGGGACAAGAGGCGCGGCACAAACCGAGCCACAGGAAAAGTTTCACGACCTTGATCATCTGGCTGGCACCTGGACTGAACAGGAGTCAGCGGAATTTGAGGCGCACCTGGCGGCACAGCGGAGCATTGACGACGATCTATGGCGATAAAATCCTTGATGCTCGATACTTCCGCCTATTCGGCATTCAAGCGTGGTCACAGTCAGGTCATCGATGAATTGCGAAAGGCACGCTGGATCCTTCTTCCCGCCATCGTCATCGGTGAGTTGCTCGCAGGCTTTGAGTTAGGCACGCAACTTGTCAGGAATCAGCGCGAGTTGGCGGAATTTCAAGATAGCTCCCGCGTGCAGGTTGTCCCCATCACCCAAGAGACGGCAGCACGGTATGCGCACATCTTCGCACAACTTCGGCGCAGCGGCCGCCCAATCCCGACCAATGATCTGTGGATTGCTGCGACGGCCATGGAGCACGGTGCGATCTTGTTGACGACCGATAGGCATTTCCTCGAAATACCGCAGATTATCACCAGGCACATCGTGACAACCAACCAGTAGCGTCACGTAGGGGGGTTGGCCACTCGCCCTACATGGCCGGTTTCAACGTCACCACCTGATCCACGCGCACCAGGTCGATGTGGCGGTGCGCGCTGATCAACACGGTGCGCCTGGCCATGAACGATTCCAGGTTGGCGAGGACGCGCTGTGCGGTGGCGTCGTCCAGGTGGGCGGTGGCCTCGTCGAGCACGAGGATGGGCGCGGCCTTGAGCACGGCGCGGGCGATGGCCAGGCGCTGCCGCTCGCCGCCGCTCAGGTTGACGCCATTCTCGCCCACCAGCGTGTCGTAGCCCTGCGGCAGACCGGCGATGAATTCATCCAGTTCCGCCATGCGGCAGGCAGCGACCACGGCGGCTGCGTCCGCCTCCGGGTTGGCCAACAGCAAATTGTCGCGCACCGTGGCGTGGAAAAGGTGCGTCTGCTGTGCGACAACGCCGATCAGGGCGCGTACGTCGTCTGCGGCATAGCTGCGCAGGTCATGGCCGTCAAGCAGCATGGCGCCCTCGTCGTAGTCCCAGAAGCGCACCAGCAGGTTGATCAACGTCGTCTTGCCCGCGCCGCTGGGACCGACCAGGGCGACGCGCCCGCCGGCAGGCACACGGAAGCTCAAATGCTCCAGGACAGGCGGCTCGTCGACGCGGTAGCGAAAGGTGAGGTCGCGCACTTCCAGGACGGGCGATGACAGCAGCGGCGGCGCCAACGGTACGGGCGGGTCAACCACAGCGGGCGCCGCGTCGATCAAGGTGAACAGCCGATCGGCTGCGGCGCGGCTGCTTTCGAGCATCTGCACTGCCTGCGCCAAGGGCTGCACGGCCTCGAAGCAGGCGATGGCAGTCAAGGGCAGCAGCGCCAGCAGCACACCGTCGATCTGCCCTGCCGTCACCAGCGGGATCGCCAGCGCCAGCACCGTGACCCCGGCCAACCCCGTGCAGAGCGCGCCCAGCCCGTTGGCCAGCCCGCGCACCCAGGCGAGGCGGCGCTGTGCGGCCTCCATCTGCTCCGCCAGGGCCAGCGTCGCGGCCTGCTGCTCCGTCACGGCGCCGTTGGCGAGCAAGTCGGCCAGCCCTTGCACGTTGTCCACCAGGCGCGTGTTCAGCGCGCCGCGCAGTTCGATCACGGCGGCGGCGGCTGTTCTGCTCAACCAGGCGCTGGCCAACGGCAGGAGCACGCCGGCCAGCAAGAGAAAAGCGAAAAGCGCCACACCCAGCCACAGGTCGAACCAGCCCAGCAGCGCACAGCCAAAGATCGTCACCAGCGCGGCTGCCAGGGGCGGCGTCGCCACGCGCAGATAGAAGTTCTCCAGCGTGGCGATGTCGTCCACGGTGCGCGTGAGCAGGTCGCCGCTGTGCACCTGCCAGAGCCGGGCCGGCGCCAGCGGTTCGATGGCCTGGTAGAACCAGACGCGCAGCCCGGTGAGAATGCGGAAGGTGGTCAGGTGGGTGACGTAGCGCTCGGCGTAACGCAGCGCGGCGCGGGAGATGGCAAAAAAGCGCACGCCGGTGATGATCAGCGCCAGATCGGACATATCGGTCACCACCGCGGCTTTGGCGATGAGATAGGCCGAGACCGCCATCAGCCCTACGCTGGAGCCGGTGGTCACCGCGCTGAGCAGGACGCCCAGCAGCATCCACCAGCGGAAGGGCGCCATCAGCGCGACCAGCCGGCGCAAGTTATTCTCGGAGCGACCTGATTTTGACGCAGAGGCGCAGAGATGCAGAGATGCGCGGAGACGAGCGAAAGTCATAACTCGGCGACGCCTCCGGCAGGTTGCACGATCTGGCCGTGCTCCAGCGTGATCGTCTGGTGCGCGCGTGCGGCCATCTCCGGCTGGTGGGTGATTAACAACACAGTGCGCCCCACCATGAGTCGCGTCAGCGCGTCCTGGATCGCCGCGACATTGACCGCGTCGAGCTGCGCGGTCGGCTCGTCGAGCAGGAGCAGCGGCGCGTCCTTGAGGAAAGCGCGGGCGATGGCGATGCGCTGGCGTTGGCCGCCGCTGAGCCGGGCGCCCCGCTCGCCCAGGCGGGTGGCGTAGCCCTCCGGCAGCGCCAGGATGAAGTCATGGGCATTGGCGGCCCGCGCCGCAGCGACAACCGCTGCTTCATCGGCGCCAGGCCGCGCCAGCCGGATGTTCTCGGCGACGCTGGCGTCGAAGAGATGCGGGTGCTGCGGCGCCCAGGCGATGCACTGACGCCAGGTTTCCACATCCAGCGCAGCCAACGGCGCACCGTCCACCAGGATCGCGCCGCCGGCAGGTTCGATGAAGCGCAGCAGCAGGCTGGCCACGGTGCTCTTGCCCGCACCGGTAGGGCCGACCAGCGCCGTGATCTTGCCCGCAGGCAGCGTGAACGAGAGGTCGTGCAGCGCGGGACGGTCGCCGCCGTCGTAGGCGTAGGCAACACGGTCAAAGGCAAGGGTGGGAGGGGCGAGGGGCGAGGGGCGAGGGGCGGAGGAACCATCCGAACCCCGACCGTCAGGGAGGGCAGGAATTGTGAATTGTGAATTGTGAATTGTGAATTGTGAATTGTGAATTGTGAAGTGTGAAGTGTGAATTGTGAGTCGAGGATGGCGAAGATGCGCTCTGCGGCGGCTTTGCCGGTGGCGCCGGCATGATACTTGATCGCCATCTGGCGCAGCGGCAGGAAGAATTCGGGCGTGAGCAGGAGGACCGCCAGCGCGCGGTCGAAGGGGAGCAGCCCGTTCATCAACCGGAAGCTCACCTCCAGGGCAACAAAGGCCGTGGCCGCCGTCGCCGCCCACTCCATCACCAGCGAGGTCTGGAAGGCGGTGGCGAGCACCTCCATCGTGCGCTTGCCGTAGTGACGGCTAATCTCCTCGATGTTCGTTGCCTGCTCGCTGCTGCGGCCAAAGAGCTTGAGCGTGGCGATGCCTTGCAGCACGTCGAGAAAGAAGGCGCTCATCCAGCTTAGCTCGCGGAAGCGCCGCTGGGTGAGTTCTTTGGCGCGGCCGCCGATCAGCGCCAGCAGCAGGAGCAGGAAGGGGCCGGCGACGAGCAGCACGAGCGTCGTCCATGGGTCCAGGGCGAAGATGGTCAGGAAAATGAAAGCGGGGCCGAGCACTGCCAACGCCCGCGCCGGCAGAAACTGGGTGATGTAGTCGTCCAGGGTCTCCACACCCGCGCTCAGCGTGTTGACCAGCTCGCCGGTGCGCTCGCCGCCGGTGAAGGCCGGGCCGAGCAGCGTCAGCCGGGTCAGGAGATCGCGGCGCAGCGCCAGCTTGACTGTGCCGGCGGCGCGCTGGGCGAGCACTTCTTGCAGCCACAGGGCAGCGGCCCGCGCCATCAGCAACACCACGAGCGCCAGCAGCAGCGGCGTGACGTCGGCGAGGGTTGCGCCGCTGAGGAAGACCGCAGCGACGGCGAAACTCAGCACGATCGATTGGATAGCCAGCAGGACAATCGCCGCGAAACCGGCGCCGACCGCGCCCCAGAAGCAGATACGGGCAGCGCGATGCTGCGCAAAGAGACGCTGATTCATGGGGCCGGGGGCGGAGAATCAAGCGCAAACAGAGCAACATCAACACAAATTTGAGATGCTGCCTGTTTTGACGCAGAGACGCAGGGATGCAGAGAAACGCAGAGAGAACGGTTCCGAGACTCTTTTGCGTTTCCTCTGCGCATCTCTGCGCCTCTGCGTCTCTGCGTCAGCATTGCCTCTTTACAGATGGATTGTCGGCGTCTTTGCGACTGTGTGTGAGATTCTAGTAACTCTCCGGCCCAAGCTGCACGCGACCGCGGAAGACGTAGTAGACGCCGGCGGTGTAGAGCAGCACAAAAGGCATCCCCACCAGGGCAAAAACGAGCATGACGGTCAGCGTGTTCGGTGCAGACGCGGCGTTGAAGATGGTCAGGTTGTACTGCGGGTCGAGGGTCGAGACCAGCAGGTTGGGGTACATGCCCACGGCGATAGAAAGCATCAGCCCGGCGATCATGGCGGCGGAAAAGAAGA
>JAPKMV010000330.1 GCA_026645635.1 Caldilineaceae bacterium | reverse complement strand
GCATTGTTGACTGCTCTATGACGGACGAGAAGTATCATGTACGTGCTGGCAAGAGTCTTGTCTGGTTTGCAGTTTAGAATGATTTCGCTTGTTTGAGAAATGTGCCGTGGCTGTGAGGTGATCGGCAGGAGCAGGCCCATCCGGGACGCACCTTTGGGAAACTCCCGCCATCCGGCTATAATTCAGCCATATTCATGCCGTACCCAATCACCGTTTCCAACCTTGCATCGGCGCCACTGTGGAGTCGATGACGCGCTCGATGAGGTGGCCGATGAACACCATTTTGATCGAAAACGGCGCCGTGCTGACCGTCGACGACGCCGGCACGCTGCACAACCCGGGCTACGTCTATATTGAGGATGCCAAAATCGCTGCCGTCGGTGCGGGCGCTGCGCCGGAATCGCTGCGCGCGGTCGCGGATCAGCGCATCGACGCCACGCACATGGCCGTGATGCCCGGCATGGTCAACGCCCACACCCATCTCTTCCAGACCTTCCTGCGCGGACTGGCCGACGACAAGCCGCTGCTCGACTGGCTGGCCGCGGCGATTTGGCCGGTGGCCCAGGCGCTCACCGAAGAGGAGGCATACATTGCCGCCAAGCTGGGCCTGGTGGAGAACATCCGCAGCGGCGCCACCGCGGTGATCGACCACCAGTACATCCACACCGAGCCGGGCAACGACGACGGCGTCTGCCGCGCGGCGGAGGAGATCGGCGTGCGCTTCCTGCTGGCCCGCGGCTGGACGGACATGGGCTATCACCCCGCGTTCATGGAAACGCCCGACCAGATCATGGCCGAGATGGCGCGGCTGCACGCAACGTGGCACGGGCGGGCAAACGACCGGGTGCGTATCGAATTTGCGCCGCTGATCCCCTGGGGCTGCTCCGACGATACCATGCAGCGCACCTACGCGCAGGGCAAGGCGTGGGGCGTGGGCTGCATGATCCACATCGCCGAGACGCGCAAGGAAGTGGAGATGAACCTGGAACTGCGCGGGCTGCGCCATGTGGAGTGGCTGGCGCACCTGGGCACGCTCGGCCCCGACGTGCAGCTTGTGCACAGCGTCTGGCTCGACGACCACGAGCTGGATCTGCTGGAGCAGCACGGCGGCGTGGTGGTGCACTGCCCGGTGGCCAACATGTACCTGGCGTCGGGCATGGCTCGGGTGCCGGAGATGCGCCGCCGCGGCATCCCCGTGGCGTTGGCGACGGACGGCCCCGGCAGCAATAACAACCAGGACATGCTGGAGGTGCTCAAGACCGCGGCGCTCTCCGGCAAGGTGAGCACGCTGGACGCCATGGCGCTGCTGCCCGAAGATGTGCTCTGGATGGCCTGTCGCGGCGGGTCGCTGGCGTTCGGCCAGCCGGCGTTGATCGGTTCGCTGGAAGTGGGCAAAAAGGCCGATGTGGTGCTGGTGGACCTGGACACGCCCTTCGCCATGCCGGTGCATCGCGTGGCGTCGGCGCTGGTCTACAACGTCAACAGCGGCAGCGTGGACACGGTGATCGTGGACGGGAAGATCTTGATGCGCGGTAAAGAGGTGCTGGTGGTGGACGAGAAGGCGCTGCTGGTGGAGGCGCGGGACGCGTGCGGGAGGCTGTTCGCGCGGGCGGGGATCGCAGGATAACCTAAAAGATCTTCAATGAAGAACAAAGACACGCCAGAAATCGATGATGAACTCCGCCCGGAGTACGACCTGCATGAACTGCTCAAGGGCGGTGTGCGCGGGAAATACGTCGAGCAGTATCGCACCGGCACGAACCTGGTGTTGCTCGATCCGGACGTGGCCAGGGCTTTTCCTAACGCAGCGGCCGTTAATGAAGCGCTGCGGTTGGTGATGCAGTTGGCGGAAATTCAACACCGGCCGGCATCCGCTGCAGAACATGCTGGCATTTGAGACGAATCGGCGTGGCCCGACGGTGGACGCCGGGTTGATCCGGGCAAAGATGCCCGATGCGTTCATCAACGGCCAACTACGCCGTTCCTGCTGCGTAACGGCAGCCCGATTTCGCCAAGGCCGGGCAGCGCGGTGGCCTGAACATCACCACCGCCGGTTCGCTTGCCGCCGGCACGGGCGTGGGACGGATGCGCTGGTTTATGTTGGTGGTGCAGAAGTGTTGCCGGTGTGATGGGTAATGAGTCTAGTCGACGCAGTCATCGATGATAAGGCAATGCCGACTGTGCAGGCAAGGTAAGTAGGGACAACGGAATTACAGATGCCCAAGAAACGGCAAGATAATCAACTAGGGCTTGACTTATTACAACAGGAAGGGACTATCCACCCAATCACAGGTGACAGCGATAGCCCGCAACTGCACTTTTCAATGGACGATGGACAACTCTTCTGTGGCGACAGTCTTGCCTGGCTGCACACGTTGGAAGACAACACTGTTGATCTCGTCTTTGCAGATCCACCCTATAACATCGGGAAGGCGGACTGGGACGTATTCCAACATCATGATCAATATCTGGACTGGTGTCATGCGTGGATCGGTGAATGTGCGCGCATCCTGAAACCAAATGGAACGCTCTATGTATGCGGGTTCAGCGAGTTTCTCGCTGACGTGAAAGCAAGGAGCCGGCACCTATTTGAGAGTTGCCGTTGGCTTGTATGGCATTACAAGAACAAGGCCAATCTGGGCAACGACTGGGGACGCTCGCACGAAAGCATTGTTCATTTTCGGAAGTCATCTTCGTTTACGTTCAACACGGACGCTGTACGCATTCCTTATGGTGCGCACACACTGAAGTATCCTGTTCACCCTCAAGCCGAGACCAGTCAATATGGCAACGGCAAGCAGCGCAAGGAGCATTGGCAACCGCACCCACAAGGCGCCAAACCCAAGGATGTGATTGAGATCCCAACAACTTGTAACGGTATGGGAGAGAAGACGCCACACCCAACGCAGAAGCCAGAGGAACTCGTCCGCAGGTTTGTACTCGCGTCGTCAAATGCCAATGATCTTGTCTGCGACCCGTTTTCAGGTTCCGGCACAACGCTGGTTGTGGCCAAGCAGTTAGGGCGGCGCTGGATTGGCTGTGACAAGAATGAAGAATATAACCGTTGGTGTATCTCCAGATTGCAGCACGTAGTCAGACGCCCTGAGACTGAATGGATTGCACACGATACAAAGAATGCAGCTCGGCGGGAAGCGATACGATGACTTTCGACACATTGCTTGATCGAGCTACAGACAAAAGCGCGTTTGACAACATTCAGGGCTACATCGACTTTGCCGCCAGCTTTCTTGATTTCACTCAGGACAATCTTCAGGCACGCATTGTCAGCCGCAACGAGCCGCATTATCAATTTTTCCAGTATGGTCCGTATGCCAGTTACCAGGTGACGCGACCGATCAACACGCGTCTCATGGTTGGCCCAGATGAATTTCAAGCACAATGCCGCGTGTTCACTGACGCCCTTGACGCAATCTCCAATGGAATTACGCCAGAACAGGGCGAGCGACACACAATCAACCGTTTTGTCTACACGTTGCAGCAGGCGATTGGTGCAGCACTGGATGGATTGCCGGCTGGTCGCAGCAACCGCGCCCGCAAGTTGAATGGCGACCTGTTTGAACGACTGATTCGGCTTGTGCTAAATCAGGTGGGCGTACCCTGCGTTTCGGGTACAGTTGTTGTTCCGGTCCAAATTGGCCCACATGCTGACCCCGAGGCTGATTTCCAGATGAGCTTCCAGCAAGATCTGATTGTAAAAGAAGGTGAGATCGTTCAGATGATCGGCTCTGTCAAAACCAGCAGCAAGGATCGCCTGGCCAAGATCTTCATTGACAAGTTCTTGTTCAGCCGACTCACGGGGACGCAGATTCCTCACGTGGCGATCTTCCTTCACGATGTGCAGAGAAAGGGAGCCACCCTGGACCGACTTGGTGTGAATGCCACTTTCCTGCCTGGACACTTCAAGGCGTTTACGATCAAGCTCAATCCACTCGATGGCGTCTACTACTGCGATCCGCGGCCCAATATGCAGGCAGATGAACTTCTCCGTGGCCATATTCATCTGTTTGACAAGCTGATTTGTGAAGATATATGGCAGCACCGCCGCGTCAACGGCGTGCGCGCCATCGTGCGTGAAGGCGCAGCAGAGTACGCCGCAGAAACACCAGAAAGCTAACTGGCATCCTGGGCTTGCAGCAAGTCTACGGACTGCCTGCTCGTCCCCAAACACAGATAAGTGACGACAAACCCATGCCCAAACCCACCATCGCCATCACTATCGGCCAGGCTCACTACGCGCGCATGTTCAACGCCGCGGCGTGGGCCGCGCTGGACGCCTTCGCCACCGTGATCCACCATCCCGGTCAGGAGCCGGCCGACAAAGCCGTGCTGCTCGCGCTGCTGCCCGCGGCCGACGCCTGCATCACCAGTTGGGACGTGGCGCCCCTCGACGCCGACGTGCTGGCCGCCGCGCCGCGCCTGGTCGCGATGGCCCATATGGGCGGCAGCGTCAAGCGCTTCGTCAGCGACGCGGTCTGGCAGCGCGGCCTGCGCGTCACCAGCGCAGCGCCGGCCCTGGCCCACGACGTGGCGGAAACCACCGTCGGCCTGATGATCGTCGCCGCCAAACGCATCTGGCCGCTCGGCCAGCACGTGCGCGAAGGCGGCTGGCGCGAGAGCCGGGCCTGGCCCTCACGCGAGATCCACAGCAGCGTCATCGGGCTGATCGGCGCAGGGAACGTGGGCCGGCATGTCATCGAACTGCTGCGCCCGTTCCACCCGCGCATCCTCCTCTACGATCCCTTCGTGAGCGAGGAAGAGGCCGCCCGCCTGGGCGTCGTCAAGGCCGGCCTGGCCGACCTGGTCCGCCGGGCGCAAATCGTCTCGCTCCACGCGCCCGCCAAGCCCGACACCCACCACCTGCTGAGCCGCGAACTGCTCATGGCCATGCAGGATGACACGGTGATCATCAACACGGCCCGCGGCAGCCTGATCGACGAGCAGGCGCTGATCGACGAGCTGAGCAAAGGCCGCCCCTTCGCC
>JAPKMV010000032.1 GCA_026645635.1 Caldilineaceae bacterium | reverse complement strand
TTCCCCGAGTATGGGTGGATCGAGTTCGAGCCGACGGCGGGCGAAAGTCCGCTGGAGCGGCCGCAAGCTGAGGAGCCAGAACAATCTTCGCTCACCAGCCAGCAGCAGGAGGCCGAGCAGCCGGAAAGTCCGCTGGCGCAGCCGACGCCGCCCGCTGACCTGCCGCGCGACGAACCGCCGCCCTTCTCCGGCGACGAGTTGCTGGAAAATCCGCTGGAGGGCGACAGCGGCGGCGGGATGCCGTGGTGGGTCTGGGCGCTGGCGCTGCTGGGCGCGCTGGGTGTGGGCGGCTTCCTGGTCTGGCGCATCCGCTACAGCGGGCCGAACAGCTTTGCGCTGGAGGGTCCAGTGCTCTTCTTCGAGCGGCTCCAGTTCTGGGCGCAGCGTTTGGGGATCGGCGCGACGCCGGCGCAGACGCCCTACGAACATGCGCGCCAGGTCGCATCTGCGCTGCCGGAGACGCAGCCCTACGTGCAGGAGATCACAGACACCTACGTGCAGTTCCGCTTCCGCCGGCATGAGGCCGCACCTGCCGACGCGGCGCCAGCAGATCCCAGCCTCAACCAGGCGTGGCGCAAGCTGGAGCCGCTCTTCTGGCGCGCCTGGTGGCAGCGGCTGCGCCAGCGCTGGTTTGGCCGCAAAGCACGCGCAACCAATCACTTTGACTTGATTGACCGACCCAGACAGTGACGCGTTTGTGAGTGGGTGAGTGGGCGTGTCTTTTCACCCTCTCACCCCATCACCCTCTCACCCCATCACCCACTCACCTCATCACCCCTGCGACGCGGGCGTCAGCAGCACGACCTGCGTCTCTTCCGGCAGGCCGCTCTTGCTGAATTTGAAGGTCTCGACTGCGTCTCCGGTGGCGGCGCCGAACTCCTTGAGGAATTTCTCGACCGGTTCCAGCCGCTGCCCCAGTGTCTCCACCAGGCCGGGCTGCTGATAGTGCATCGGAATCACCAGCCGCGGCTCGAAGAGGCCGACGACTTCCACGGCGCGCGCCGGGTCTAGCGTATCGCCGCCGCCGACCGGCACCAGCAGCACGTCGATGTCGCCGACGTTCAGCTCTTCGATCTCGGATTGAGAAGGCACCTCGCCGATATCGCCCAAATGGCCGATGGTCAAGTCGCCCAGCTCGAAGAAATAGGCGACGTTGCGCTCCAGCGGCTTCCCCGCCTGCTTGCGGTGATAGGTGGCCAGCCCCGTGACAAAGACATTCTTGACCTCATACTCGCCGGGTCCGGTGATGATCTTTGGCTCGCCTTGCACGCGATCCACCGCGCTGTGCCCCGGCCGTTCGTGGCTCACGGTGACAATGTCCGCGCGCACTTTGGGCAGATTCAGACCGATGGTCTTGTCGTAGGGGTCACACAGCACCGTAATGCCGCCCTCACGAATCCGAAAACAGGAAAGTCCGTACCAGGTAATCTCCATTAGAAGCTCCGGTCATTTGCGAAAAACGGAACATATGTTTGCATCCGCTATTATGCCTCAGTTTCGCACCCGATCCAAACCGGTGCTATGATCAAGGTTGATGAGATTGATCGCAAAAGCAGACGATCCGCAGATTGCGCAGATTTCACAGAGTAACGGCTCGTGCATCTGTGAAATCTGTAGATGATGGCTGCGTAGTTACAAAAAGTAGTTACAAAAGACGAAGAATCGAGAGTGTTTATGCATGTGACACAACAAGATGCCGACGCCGTCATTGCCATTGCCCTGGACGCTGCCAGCCTGGTGCAGCGGATGCGCCGCTCCGGCGGACTGGAGATTCACGCCAAGTCGAGCGAAATCGACCTGGTGACCGCCGCCGACGTGGCCTGTGAACAGTTCCTGCGCGAGGCGTTGTCGGCGCGTTATCCTGGCGTAGGGCTGTTGGGCGAAGAGAGCAACCAGACCCCGACCGAAGATTTCTTCTGGGTGGTCGACCCGATCGACGGCACCACCAACTTCGCCAACAACCTGCCCCACTGCGCCGTCAACATCGCGCTCCAACATCACGCGGAGACGCTGCTTGGCGTTACCGTCCACCTGGCGATGGACTGGGTCTACTATGCCCGCCGCGGCGCCGGCGCCTTCGTGCGCGAACCCAACGGCCATGAAACACGGCTGCACGTCAACCAGGTGAATCAACTGCGCCGGGCCTTGCTGGTGACCGGCTTCCCCTACACCCGCGGCCAACTGCCCGACGACAACGTCGCCGAGTTCGCCCACTTTGTGCGCGGTGCATCGGATGTGCGCGTGCTGGGATCGGCGGCGCTGGATCTGGCGTTTGTCGCTTCCGGCATCGCGGCCGGCTACTGGGAGTTCAACCTGAATCCCTGGGATGTGGCGCCGGGCGCGCTGATCGTGCGCGAAGCCGGCGGCGCCGTCACCGACTATGACGGCGCGCCGTGGACGCTCTACGGGCGCAGGGTGGTGGCGAGTAACGGTCAGCCCGTGCTGCACGATGCCCTGCTGAGCGGCATCCGCGAGACTCGACAGGCGTCGCTGGGCGCAGGCTGAGCCGATGTTGAGCCAGTCAGAGGTCGATGATCTGGTCGCGCTCTATCCGGTGCTCAGCCGGTTGACAGCCGCCGAACAGGACGCGCTGCGGCGCGAGGCGCAGCCTGCCCACATCCGGGCTGGCACGGTGCTGTTTGACCTGGATTCGCCCTGTTCGCTCTTTCTGCTGCTGAGCGCGGGCACGGTGCGCGTCGTCAAACCGGCGCTCTCCGGCCGCGAGATCGTGCTCTATCGCCTCGACCCCGGCGACAGTTGCATCCTGACGGTGAGTTGTCTGCTTGGCGAATCGAGCTACCCGGCGCGCGGCGTGGCCGAGACCGATGTCGCCGCCTACATACTACCGCGCCCGCTCTTCTACCGGCTGCTGGGTGAATCGGAGCCGTTCCGCGCCTTCGTTTTCCGCTACTTTGCGGCGCGCATCAGCGAGTTGATGCAGTTGGTGGAGGAAGTAGCCTTCGGCGCCCTCGACCAGCGTCTGGCCAATCTCCTGGTGACGCAGGGGCCGCGGCTGGAAATGACGCACCAGCAGATCGCCGACGAACTGGGCACAGTGCGTGAGGTGGTCAGCCGGCGGCTCAAGGTGCTCGAACAGCAGGGGCTGGTGCGGCTGCGGCGCGGCCAGGTGGAGGTGCTGGACCTCAAGCGGCTGGGCCGTGTCGCAGCGCCGCCGGCATGAGGTCAGCGCGCAGCCGGGCGCCAGCCGGCTGCTTCTGCCTCCGCCGCCGAACAGAACCAGCGCTCCCCCTGGTCGGCGCGGATCACTGTGGCGCAGTAGTCGCGCTGGCCGGGGACATGGTAGATGCGCGCGTCGCTGGCGGAGATGTTGCCCTTGATCGCACAGGTCGGGTCAGGTGGCAGTTGGCCGCCTGGACAGAGTTGGGCGGCGCCGTTCACCGTGCGCCAGATGCCCCGCCCCGCAGCCATCGCTTCCTGCTGCGCGGCGCGGATCGTCGCCTCCTGCGCCACGTCGGGCGGAAAAGTGGCCAGTTGGGCATAACCCTGGCGCACCAGTTCGGCGTTGACGAAGCCGCCGTCGGGCAGGTAAACGTAGCGCAAGAGCCGCCCGAAGCGGTCTGTCTCCGAGACATCCTTGACCAGCGTCACCGTCTTGCCTTCCACCAGGGCGCGATTGGCCGCCGTGGCCGCCGCGCCAAACGGTTCGCCGGCCTCCGGCGTGTTGATCAGAATGTAGCGCACCCGCTGCGTTTGACCGCCCAGCAGCACGTCGATGGTGTCGCCGTCGATCACGGCCACCACCGGGGCGCGCTCGCTCCCACCGACACTACCAGCCGGCGCACTGCACCCCGCCAGCAACAGCGCCAGCCACACGATGCCGATGCGCCACCCTATGCCGTAGAAAACACGATTCATGTCTGCGTGACTCCAGTCACCGACAAAGCGGCGCCGCTTCGCTATACTGGCGCCAGATGAAACGGCGGACGGTTGGTCCGGCGCAAAAAGAAACTACGCTATTATCGCTACAGGAGAAATCATGGTCAAGGTAAATGAGGCCGGTTGGGATCGCATCGCACGTGTCGTGCTGGGCATTGTCATGCTGGTGTTGGGCTGGGGCGGCTTCGTCGGTGGCTGGCTGGGCGTCGTGCTGCAGTGGCTGGGCTTTGTGCCGCTGATCACCGGGCTGGTCGGTTGGTGTCCGCTTTACTCGCTGTTCCGCTTCCAGACCAAGTCCGCCTGAAGCGCCAACAATGACTGCTTCCAATTTGATGGCGCGGCTGGCAGCGCAACCCGGCCCCGTGATTGTCGAAGTGTGGGCGCCCTGGTGTGGTCCCTGCCGGGCGATGGCGCCGGCGCTGGAAAAGGTAGCCGGCGAATTTGAAGGCCGGGTGCCGCTCTGGCGCATCAACGCCGACGAAGATGCCGCCAGCGTCCAGGCGCTGCGCGTGATGGGCATCCCGACGATGATCGTCTACCGGGACGGCGTCGAGGTGAACCGGCGCAGCGGACAGGCCAGCTATGCTGAACTGACGGCGCTCTTTGCCTGGGCGTCGGCGGGCGAAAGCAGCACACCACCGCCGGGCATGTCTGGTCAGGTGCGCATGCTCCGGTTGGGCAGCGCCCTGGCCGTGCTGCTCCTGGCCATCGCAGCCAGCCAACCCTGGCTGATCTTGGTCGCGGCAATCATCTTCTTCAGCGCCGTACATGACCGCTGCCCGCTCTGGCAGGCGGTGCAGCGCATGTGGCGGCCAGCAGCCAAAACACCAGCAACATCGGCATGAAAAAGAACGACCTCTGCCCGCTTACCGGACAGAGGTCGTCTTTGGTGCGCACGGCGAGTTTCGTAGAGGCTGTTTGTAAAGATCACTTTTGACGCAGAGTCGCGGAGCCGCAGAGGCTCGCAGAGGAGTTCTACGGGTGCGTTCTCTGCGTTTCTCTGTATCTCTGCGCCTTTGCGTTGAAATGGGCGCCCTACAAACACAGCCTCCTAGCGCTGTGCGCCGGTTGTTGGCGCTGCCGTCTCCGGCTTCGGCGCCAGTTGCTCCTCCGCTTCGCTTTCCAAGAACTCAGTATCTTCCGGCTGCTCGATGACCTCCTGCGCGGCTGCGCAGGTGCTGCTGTTGGTGATCGCGGCGTCGTCCACGAAGAAGCTGCTGACCAAACTGCTGTCGGTCTTGGTGCGGAAGATCAGCGTGACCGCGTTCCCGGCATAGCGGCTGACGTCGATCTGGGTCTTCACCCAGCTTGTCGTCTCGGCGCTGGTGCAGAGATTGATGGTCTTCAGCGTCTTCGTGGAACTGCCTACCTTCAACTGGGCATACGCTTTGTCGTAGCCGCAGTAATCCGCCGAATCGATCTGATACCAGAAGGTCAGATACGCCTTGCCAGCCGGCAGCGTCAGGTTCTGGCGCAGTTCGGCAGTCTCGCGGTCGCCGCCGCCGAGCCAGCCCAAGTAAGTCCCCGTGCGCGGCGGGATCGCAGGGCCGCAGCCCGTGGCCGTGCAGATCAACACATAGCCCTTGACCGAGCTTTCCGTCCACACCGTGCGCCCGCTCTCGAAGCCAGGATTCTGGACATAGTTGGCGCAACTCCCCGGCGGCGCGACCGTGGCGGTCGGCGTGGGCATGGGCGTAGGTGTCGGCGGCGGCGGCGTCCGGGTGGGTGTTGCGGTCGGCTGGGTGATCGGCGTCGCGGTCGGCGTCGCCGTCGGCTGCGGCGCACCGCCGATGAAGCCGGTGTAAAGCAGTTTGTTCGGCGAGCCGGCGCCTGGGCTGGTCACCTTGTTGAGTGTGCTGTTGTTGGCCAGCGCTGCTGCGACCTCGGACGGCGCCGCATTAGGGTTGACCGACAAGTAGAGCGCGGCTGCGCCGGCCACATGGGGCGACGCCATCGACGTGCCGCTCATGGAGGCCGTGGCCGTGTCGCTGGTGTAGTACGCCGACGTGATGCTGCTGCCCGGCGCAAACAGGTCGAGACAGGAGCCATAGTTGGAGTAAGACGCCCGCGCATCTGTGTTGGTGGTGGCGCCCACTGTCAGCGCCTCGGCCGTGCGCGCCGGCGACCCGTTGCAGGCATTGGTGTTTTCGTTGCCTGCGGCCACGGCATAGACAACACCCGCGGCAATCGAATTGCGCACCGCCGCATCCAGCGCGGTGGAGGCGCCGCCGCCCAGACTCATGTTGGCCACGGCCGGGCGCACCCGGTTCGCCGTCACCCAGTTGACGCCCGCAATCACGCCGGACGTGGTGCCCGAACCGTTGCAACCGAGCACACGCACCGGGTGGAGCGTCACCTGTTTGGCGACGCCGTGGGTGACGCCGCCGACCGTGCCGGCCACGTGGGTGCCGTGGCCGTTGCAGTCGTTCGTCCCCTGGCCATCGCTGACCGCCGTGTAGCCGGCGCCCATGCGTCCGCTGAACTGCTGATGGGTGCTGCGGATGCCGGTGTCGATGACATAGGCGTGCACGCCCGCGCCATTGGCCGTGTAGTTGTAGCTGTTGTTGAGCGGCAGGTCACGTTGGTCGATGCGATCCAACCCCCAGACGGCCGGCGACTGTGTCACAATGGCGCTCATCACCTGGTCGGGTTCGATGTAGTCCACGTTCGGGTCGCTGGCCAGGGCGGCGACCGCCTCCGGCGGCATAATGGCAGCAAAGCCCTCCAGCGCCGCATCGTAGACAAAGAGCACTTCGCCGCCATAGGCTGCCACCGTGTTCATGGCCAGGTCAACGGCTGAGATTGCGCGACCGTCCGGCGCAACAGCCGCACGCACCGCCGGCGCAGCCATCACGACGATGTACTGGTTCGCAATCGGGGGGCGGCCCAGCGCAATGGCCGGGAGATATACACGCTGCACGGCGTCGGGCGCCCCGTCGCCGCCTTCCTGAGCGAACGTCACGCCAACCATGCCGACCAGCAGCGCGCCGGCAAGCACGAGCGCGAGGAGGATTGTGACGCTGTGCACAGATGCTGTGCGAGTGTTTTGGGACATATCGCCTTCCTTTTGGAATCGATCGCGCTGCACGCCGAGCGGGCGGGACAACCTCGTCCGCAGTGCGACGGGCTGCCGTTAGAAAGCAGTTTTTCTTGGATCAATTGTTTCTCGCTCCACCCCCAATGTCATCGGTCAATTGACGCTATTTCGACGCAGAGAATGTCGCCTGCTATACTGCATCAAATAGATTGCACAGCAGCGCATCTGGATCCACCAACCAACTGCACCATAGATCGGCAGGAGGAAACTGCATGAGTGACATTCGCTTTGGCACCGATGGCTGGCGCGGCCGCATCGGCGACGACTACACCTACGCCAATGTGCGGCGCGCGGCGCAGGGCTTCGCCGCCTATCTCAAGGCGACCGGGCAGCAGGGGCCAGTCGTCGTCGGCCACGACCGTCGTTTCTCCGCAGAACATTTCGCCGCGGCGGCCGCAGAGGTGATGGCCGGCAACGGCTTTCCCGTGCTGTTGACGCCCGGCCCCACGCCCACGCCGGTGATCAGCTACAGCGTGAAAGCGAACCAGGCCATTGCCGCGCTGAACATCACTGCCAGCCACAACCCGCCCGAGGACTGCGGCTTCAAGGTGCGCGACCGCAACGGCGGCGCCATCCCACCCGAGGGACTCAAGCAGATCGAAGCGGGCATTCCACCGGCAGGCGATGCGGATGCCATCGCCCGCATCAGCCTGGCGCAAGGCCTGGCCGACGGACGCATCCGGCATTTCGACCCCAAGCCCGCGTATCTGGCGCAGATCGCGCGCCTGATCGACGTGACGCCGATCAAAGAGGCGGGGCTGCGCATCGTGGTGGACAACATGTGGGGCAACGGCGCCGGCTGGCTGACGGAGATCCTCGGCGGCGGCAAAACCGAGCTGATCGAGGTGCACGCCGAACGCAACCCGCTCTTCCCGGAGATGTCGCGGCCTGAGCCGATCCCGCCCAATGTGGATGCGGGGCTGGCCGCGGGCAAACGCGTCGGCGCGGACTGCGTCTGCATCATGGACGGCGACGCCGACCGCTGTGGCTTTGGCGATGAAAACGGCGAGTTCGTCGACCAACTGCGCGTCTACGGTCTGCTGGCCTACTACCTTCTCGCCCTGCGCGGCGAGCGCGGGACGATCGTCAAAACGCTGAGCACCACGTCGATGCTGGACAAACTGGGCAAAAAGTATGGCGTGACGGTGGTCAACACGGGCGTAGGTTTCAAGTATGTTGCGCCCGCGATGATCGAACACGACGCTCTGATCGGCGGCGAGGAGAGCGGCGGCTACGCCTTCCACGGCCATGTGCCGGAGCGCGACGGCATCCTGGCCAACCTCTACTTGCTCGATTTCATGGTGCGCACTGGCAAGAAGCCGTCGGAACTGCTGCAGATGCTCTTCGACGTGGTCGGCGAGCATTTCTATGACCGCATCGACATTCGCCTCACCGACATGGCGCAGCGCGCCACGGCCAAGGCCAACCTGGACAAACTGGATGTACGCCAGATCAGCCTGGGCGGGCACAAGGTGACGGAGTTGGTGACGATCGACGGCTACAAGTTCGTGATGGACGACGGCGGCTGGCTGTTGATCCGCTTCTCGGGCACCGAGCCGCTGCTGCGCGTCTACACCGAGACGACAGACAAGGCGGCCGTGGCCGGCATCCTGGCGGATGGGCGCCGGCTCACCGGCGTGTGATAGGCGCGGCGCCTACTTGGGCGCCATGCGGATCGCCCCGTCGAGGCGGATCACCTCGCCGTTGAGCATCTGGTTCTGGATGATGTGCGCCACCAGCGCCGCGTATTCCTCGGGGCGACCCAGCCGCGGCGGGAACGGGACTTGCTGCCCCAGCGAGAGCCGCGCCGCTTCCGGCAGCCCGGCCAGCATCGGCGTCTCGAAGATGCCGGGGGCAATCGTCATGACGCGAATGCCCAACGGCGCCAGGTCGCGGGCGAGCGGCAGCGTCATGCTCACGACGCCGCCCTTGGAGGCCGCATAGGCCGCCTGCCCGACCTGCCCATCGTAAGCCGCCACTGACGCCGTGTTTACCAGCACGCCCCGCTCGCCGCTCGCGTCCGGTGCGTTGCGGGCGATGGTCTCCGCGGCCAGCCGAATCACGTTGAAGCTGCCGATCAGGTTGATCTGGATCACCCGGGCAAACGCATCCAGCGTGTGGACGCCGCGCTTGCCGAGCACCTTCTCCGCCACGGCGATGCCGGCGCAGTTCACAGCGCCATGCAGCGCGCCAAAGATCTCCACTGCCGTCTCCACGGCCTGCTGCACATCCGCCTCGTTGGTCACATCGGTGCGCACGAAGCGCGCCGCCGCGCCGAGCGTTGCGGCCATCGATTCGCCCGCGGCAGGGTTGACATCGGCCAACACCACGCTGGCGCCTTCGGCAACCAGACGCTGCGCCGTCGCCGCGCCCAGCCCGGAGCCGCCGCCGCTGATCAAGAAAGTCTTGCCCGCGATCTCCATAGGTCATTTTCTCCTTTTGATGCTCGCTTCCAGAGCGTTGGCTGACCTCATGATACCATAAGGTTTTACGGCTGGCGGCAGGCGAGGGACAAGCAGGTTGGCGATGGGCAGAAGCATTCACGCAGGAAGCATGACCGGCGCGGCAACAGTCACCTGGGGGTGGCTGGCCATTGCGCTCCTGGCACAGACCGGCTGGGGCATTTACCCTGCGTTGGGGCGCTATATGCAAACCGTCAGTGACCTGCCGAGCATGTCAGTGTTGGTGCTGGGCGGTCTGCCGATGACCGTGTTGCTCTTCGTCTACGTGCTGCCGCGCTACGGGCTGCATCTCTACCGCGGGGCGACAATCTGGGCGTTTGGCCTGGTGGTGGTGCTGCGTTCTATCACCAACCTCCTTTCGCAGCGCTTCACCCTGGCGATCTATGTCCAGTTGATCGGATTGTTGACACCCTTTCTCGTCGTGCTGCTGGCGCGGCTGCTGCTGCGCGAGCGCGCCCCTCGCTACACGGGGCTGGCGCTCGCCTTCTCGCTGATTGGTGCGCTGCTCATGTTCAGTGAGAGCATCGGCGCACAAGGGGTCAGCCTGGTGCTTGCGCCCAACGACTGGCTCGGCCTGGGGTTGGCCTTCGCCAGCAGCGCCTTTCTTGCGCTCTATATGATTCTCGTGCGCAGGATCGCACAGCGCCCCGGCGGCGCGGTGCATGTGCCGCCTCTTGCGCTGCTGGTCTTTCAGACCGTGCTGATTCAACTCACGGCGATTGTCATCAGTCTGCTGATCCGCGAAGATTGGTCGCGCTGGGCTGCTATCGGCCCGCAGGACTGGTGGGTCTTCCTGGCCTACATGGTCTTCGTCATCGTCGGCGCCAATGGTCTGCAGATCACTGCGCTGCAAAATGTGGGCGCATCTCTCATGAGCAGCCTGATGGGGTGGCGGCTGGTCTGTGCGCTGGTCGCGGGCATGGTGCTGCTGGGCGAACAACTCACGTCGGTCTGGCAGGTTGTCGGCATGGCAATCGTGTTGGTCACGGTGACGCTCTATCTCTGGCAGCAGGGGAGCCATCCCCAGAAGGCGGGATGAAGGGGCGCCATGACAAAATTCATCCCGCACAACACTCTCAGCCCGCATAGAGCCGGTTTTGCAATTTTTGTTGCGTGGAAACGTTAATTTAATGGTTGAATGTGCAAATGGAACCTGCTATAATGCTCCACATTGAACGATTCGTGGGCTTCGTCCCACGTTTTTTGTCGCAGAAACGGCGTCGGCTCAAGCCGGAAGCGGTTGTTTCACGTGAAACAGCCCGCAGGGACCGGCGTCGCACACAACAGGAAAGAGCACGTGGCTGGTTCGACAAACCAGGCTGAGGCGCCAGACATCCCGGTCATTGACTATGAAGGTAGTCAATACCGGGCTAATTTTTGGGTCAACCAGGGGCGCGCCTACGAGGACGCAGCGGAGCGGCTTGCCTTGCAGCGACTCGTCCCGGCGCACGGCGGCAGAATTGCGGAGATTGGCGCCGGCTTTGGCCGCCTGGCGAATCTCTATCTGGGCTATGAGCAGATTGTCCTGTTCGACTACAGCCGCACACTGTTGCAGGATGCGGCGCGGGATTGGGGACACGACCCCCGATTCGTTTTCGTAGCGGGCAATATTTACACGCTGCCGTTGGCATCGCACGTGCTCGACACACTGGTGATGGTGCGGGTGATGCACCATCTGGCCGATGTCGGCGCGGCGCTGCGCCAGTTGCGACGCACACTGCACGGCCACAGCGTCGCGGTGATCGAGTATGCCAACAAGCGCAATCTCAAGGCGATGGTGCGCTGGATGGCCCGGCGGCAGAGTTGGTCGCCCTTTGCGCCGGAACCGGTGGAGTTTGTCGAACTGAACTTCGACTTTCACCCGGAGTGGATGCAGGAACGCTTTCGCGCGGCTGGCCTCACGGTGCGCCAGCAGCTTGCGGTTTCTCACTTTCGGGCGCCGCTGCTCAAGGAACGCGTGGCGGCGGAGCAGTTAGCGAAGTGGGACAGTTGGCTCTTTGCGGCGGGTGGCGTCTATCCGGTGGCGCCGAGCGTATTCGTGCAGGCAGCGGCGCCGGCAGCCGGCAAACGGGCGGCGATCGGCAGTGGGCCGGGTGATGTGGCGGCGATCCTGCGCTGTCCGCAGTGCGGCCAGGAGCCGCTGTCGTTGGTGGATAAGAATCTGGTGCGTTGCCTGCGTTGCACCGCACACTATCGTCGCCAGGGGCAGGTGTGGGACATGAAGGAACCGGCGCCGGCGACAACATAGTTTTGGATGATGGTGCACCATCTTCCCTTTACAGGGCAGGTTGGCCACCATATTGGGAATGCATTTCAAATAGGAGAGAGATGAGCATGCCGATGCAGAAGCACACAGGCGCATCTTACGAAGATGAATTCGACGGCCGGTTCGAGGATGAACTGGAGGCGGATGTCGAAGCCGAACTGGACACCGAAGTGTCCATCCATGATGAAGACGAACTCGTCGAAGATCAAGTTGTAACGCCGCTGACACCAGAGGCTGCTTTGGACCATCTGCTGGCCCTTGGGCGGTCGCAGGGCTACGTCTCTTATGACGACGTATTGAAAGTGATTCCAGAAGCAGAGATCAACATGGAACAGCTTGAGGATGTCTTTGCCGTTCTCTTCGAGCAGGGCATCGAGGTCGGACAGAGCCGCGAGGAGGAGCCGGAGTCGATGGAAGCGATGGCTGAAATCGAGATCGAGATGGAAGCGATCGAAGAAGACACCTTCGACCTGAGCCAGATCGAGATCGACGACTCCATCAGCCTCTACCTGAAAGAGATCGGACGCGTGCCGCTGCTCACGGCGGCGGAAGAAGTGGACCTGGCCAAGCGCATGGAGCGGGGCCGCGACTCTCGGCGCAAGCTGACCGACGGCATCGACGACTGGGAGGAGCGCGAGCGCCTGCTCTGGTTCGTGCGCGACGGCCAGTCGGCGCAGGAACACCTGATCAAGGCGAACAGCCGCCTGGTGGTGAGCGTGGCGAAGAAATATGTCGGGCGCGGCGTGCCTTTCCTGGATCTGATCCAGGAGGGCAACATCGGCCTGATCCGGGCGGTGAAGAAGTTCGACTATCGCCGCGGCTACAAGTTCAGCACCTATGCCACCTGGTGGATTCGCCAGGCCGTGACCCGCGCCATCGCCGACCAGGGTCGCACGATCCGCGTGCCGGTGCACATGTACGAGCAGATCAACCGCCTGACCCGCACGAGCCGGCAGTTGGTGCAGGAGCTGGGCCGCGACCCGACGACCGAGGAGATCGCCGATGAGCTGGGCGTCTCGGCGCGCAAGGTGGAGCACATCATGCGCGTCAGCCAGCGCCCGCTGAGCCTGGAAATGCCGGTTGGCGAGGAAGAGGACAGCTACTTGGGCGACTTCATCGAGGATGAAGACGCCGATGCGCCGGGCGACGCGGCCGGTCAACAGTTGCTGCGCGAGGTGATCGACGAGATCTTCCAGAGCCTGACGCCGCGCGAGGTGCGCATCCTGCAACTGCGGTTTGGCCTGGTGGACGGCTACTGCTACACGCTGGAAGAGGTAGGGAAGAAGTTTGGCGTGACGCGAGAGCGCATCCGCCAGATCGAGGCGCAGGCGCTGAGCCGGCTGCGCCACCCCAGCCGCAGCCGCAAACTGCGCGACTACCTGTAAGCGCGATAATTGTTTCACGTGAAACAGCGGGGAGAGCACTCTCCCCGCTGTTTTAATTACCGAGCCTCCGAGAACAGACGATCCACAGATTGCGCGGATTTCACGGATTAACTGCTCATGCATCTGCGTGATCTGGCGACGATGCCTGAGTAATTACCTGCTGTTTTTCCGCGTCGGCTATTCGACCAGCAGGCTGACGAGACGGGGGCCGATCTCCGGCAGCGGGAGAATGTAGCTGCACACGCCCAGATCGGCGGCAGCTTTCGGCATCCCGTAGACGACCGAGGTGGCCTCGTCCTGTGCAATGGTGATGCCGCCCTGCGTGTAGATTGCCTGCAGCCCCGCCGCACCATCCTCACCCATACCCGTGAGCAGCACCGCAGCAGTCGCTCCGCCATAACAGCGCGCCACCGACTCGAACAGCACATCCACCGACGGGCGCACATGATTCACCTGGGGGGCATCGCTCAAATCAAGCAGATTTTTGTTGCGCACAAAGAGATGACGTTCGTCCGGCGCAAAGTAAATCGTGTTGGATGCCATGGTCGTCGGCTGCTGGACGATGCGCAGCGGCAGCAGGCAGTCATGTTGCAGCCAAT
>JAPKMV010000329.1 GCA_026645635.1 Caldilineaceae bacterium | reverse complement strand
GCCCTCCTCAACTTGCCATTGCGCCGCGCTTCCACTAATCTGCACAGCTATGGCCGTGACGACGCAACCAATCGCACCTGCCTCGCCGCAGGCACAGATGCGGCAGCGCTTGGTGGGCATTTTGCTGGTGCTGCTCGCCGCGTTACTATACGCAATCACCCTCGACAACGGCCTGCAGCCAGGTGAACTCCAGGGCGGCGACCTGATCACCCACCAATACGCGCAGGTGCAGGCGCGGCCCAGCAATGCGCCGGGCTACCCACTCTACACGATGGGCGGCTGGCTCTGGTTTCACGGCATCCGCACCGTCCTCATCAGCGCCGGCGTCACCGCCTCCAACCCGCTGCCGCTTCTGAGCAGCTACAGCACCTTGTGGGCGCTGGCCGCCTTGTGGTTTCTATACGAAATCGCCTGCCGCGTCACCCGTTCGCCCCGCAACCCCGCGGGCAACTGGCCGCTCGCCGCCCTGCTCACCGCCTTCTACGCCGTCACCTACTTCTTCTGGTACTACGCCACCACCACCGAGCAATACACCAGCGCCATCGCCCAGACGCTGGCCATCGTCTACGTGTATCTGCTGTGGGTGGAGCGAGGGGCGAGGGGCGAGGGGCGAGAGGCGAGGGGCAAGGGGCGACCACTTCACAATTCACAATTCACAATTCACAATTCACAATTCGAGGGGCGAGGGGCGAGGGGCGAGGGGCGACCACTGCACAATTCACAATTCACAATTCACAATTCACAATTTGAGGGGCGAGGGGCGAGGGGCGAGGGGCGAGGGGCAAGGGGCGAGGGGCGCCAGGACTGGCTCCTCCTGCTTCTTGCCTTCCTCTGCGGCCTCGCCCTCGCCCACATGCTCACCGTCGCCTTTATCGTGCCGCCGCTTGTGGCCGTCGTGCTCTGGACGCAGCCCAGCCTGCTGCGCCGCCCTGCCATGATCCTCGCCGCCATCGCCGCGGCCTTCCTCCCCTTGCTCAGCTACATTTATGTCTATCTACGCGGCGTGGCCAACCCCGCCTGGTGGGGGGCCGGGCCGTGGCGCAGCGGCAACGAATGGTTCTGGGCCTTCGTCAGCACCGCCCAGGGCCGCGACGAGTTGAGTTGGGGCTTCCAGCCCACCTGCGCCTTCTTTGCCAACGACTTTCCTGCGCTGATCTGGGGGGAACTGAGCCTGCCGCTGCTGGCGATCGGCGTTGTGGGCGTCGCGCTGCTGCCGCGCCGCTTGCCGTGGATTCTCTACCCCACGCTGGCGATCTACCTGGTTTTCGACTGGATGTACCGCTGCGGCAACTGGTACCAGGTGATCCTGCCCGCCTACCCGCTGATCTTGCTCGGCGCGACGGCCCTCCTCGACCGGATGGAGAGACGGCTGGCCGCTGGCCGCCACCCCTGGCTGCGCTGGTCGGTGGCACTCTTCCTGGTGGTGGCCATCGTCTGGCGCGGGGTCACATCGTGGCCGCGCGCCGACAGCCGCGACCGCGCCGGAGACACGGCATTGAACGCACCCGCTCTGCTGCTGGACCAGCCGCTGCCCGCCGGCGCCGCGCTTTTCGCCGCCGTCGACGATGCGCTGGGGCTGGACTACCTGATCAACATCTGGGGCATTCGCCCTGACCTGCGCCTGGTCAGCAGCGCCGACGCCGCGACCGTGCTGCGCGACGGCGAGCCGCTGCTCACCACCCTGGCAGCGGCGCCGGTGCTCCTGGCGGAACTGCCACCCGACCTGAATCCGGCGCGCCAGATCTTCAGCCCCGACTGGCTGGCGCTGAGTCTGACATCCGCCGTGCCCAGCACCGACGGGATGACTATCGTCGATCATCCTGTGGCTGACGGCGTCGCGCTGCTCGGCTACCATGTCGCGCCCGCGCCGGGCGGTGAGCCGGTGGCGTCCGCGCCGCCGGCCGTCGATGTGACGCTGCGCTGGGCATTGGCCGACGGCTGGCCGGCTGGGCTGGGCGTCAGCCTGCGCCCCACCCGGGACGGCGCCTTCTTCACCGATGCGGCGGGCGCCATCGTCCAGCGCGACGCGGGCGCTCCGGCGCAGGGATTGGCGACCGGCGCTCGCGTGGACGATATGCTGCGCGTCCCCTTGCCGGATGGCGCCGACGGCATCACGCTGATCGTCTATCGGGCGACGGATGCTGGCTTCGATGATCTATTGGAAATTACGTTGGAGCTCCCCTCAACGATCGGCGGAGATGCGCAATGAAGAGCTATGACTATACGCACCGCGACGGTGTCCAGGAATTGAACTGGGACGAAGTGGCTGCACTGTCGCACCAGTTGGCTGCGGAACTTGCTGCGGCCGGCGTCGACACCGTGGTGGGCATTGCCCGCGCCGGCCTGCTGCCCGCGGTCATCGTCGCCGCCGCACTGCGCTGCGACCTCTGGCCAGTGCGCGTCACCCGCCGCGCGCAGGACTGCGTCACCTACGCCACGCCCCAGTGGAAGGTGGATGTGGCGCCGGAAGTGGCGGGCCGCACCGTCGCCGTGATCGACGAGATGGCCGACACGGGGGAGACGCTGGCGCTGGTGGCGGCGCGGGTGCAGGAACGCGGCGCAGCGCGGGTGATCACAGCCAGCCTCTGCGCGCACACCTGGGCAGATCCGCTGCCCGCGCACGTGGCGTTGACGACCGACGCGCTGGTCATCTTCCCATGGGACAGGCAAGTGCTGGTGAACGGACACTGGGCGCCGCACCCGGAGGTGACCCAGGCCATCCGCGCACAGAGATTGCCCCAAAAGGGGCAAGGCTGACGCAGAGACGCAGCGGCGCAGAGGTTCGCAGAGGAACAACAGAGCAATTTCGAACGCGTTTTCTCTGCGTTTCTCTTCATCTCTGCGTCAAATTGGGGTGACTTGACAAACAGTTTCTCAGGAGCAGGTACGACTGGAGACCAAACGATGACACTCGACAAGCACGAAAGCTACTGGCAGGCGTTCCTGGCGACGCTGCCCCCAGACGCACCGGCGCGCACTGCGACCTACACCGCGGAGCCGTTCGGCGACAACCCTGCCTTGGCCGACGAGCTGCTGGCGCTCTGGGAGTGGGAGGCGGAGGGCAAGACGCCCACAGCCGCCGGCGCCTACTGGATCGTGCTGGACGGCCGCGGGGAACCGCGCTGCGTGGTCGAGACGGTGGAGGTTACCCAGCGGCGCTTCGATGCGGTGGACGCGGATTTCGCGTATGCAGAAGGCGAAGATGACCGCACGCTGGCAAGCTGGCGCGCCGGCCACGAACGTTTCTTCACGCGCACGCTGGCGGCAATCGGCAAGGTTTTCACGCCCGAGATGCCGCTGGTCTGTGAGCGCTTTCGGGTGATCTACGCGGGCTGAGCTTGTCGAAGCCGGTTTCGACAAACTCAGCCGCGTAAGTCCTACAGACAAAGAAAGGCAAAGAAAGACAATGGGACAGATCGGATTACAGTGGACAGGCAGCGACAGCACCATGTTTGTCACGCGCGACAGCTACGGCCACATGGTGGTGGCGGGTTCGTGGCCCAAGGATGGCGAGGAAGGCTGGGTGGAGTGGAAGGGCGTCAAACCTTCCGACATGCTGGTCATGGCGCTCTGCTCTTGCTCAGCCTACGACGTCGTGACCATCCTGCGACGGCAGCGCCAGCAGTTGACCGGCCTCACCATCACGGCGGATGCGGAGCAGAACAGCGAGCCGCCTTACGCATTCACCAAAATTCACCTGCACTATGTGGCGAGCGGGCATGACCTGGACGAGAGCAAAGTCGCGCGCGCCATCGCCCTGTCGGAGGAGAAGTATTGTTCCGTGGCGGCAACGATCCGCGGCGTCGCGCAGATCACCCACAGCTTTGCGACGCAGCCAGCGGCGTAAATATCGGGCCAAACAAAAAGCCCGCCAGCATAGATGCTGACGGGCTTCTTTCTCCGAGTTGCTGCGTTATTCCGCTTCTGCGGCTTGTCGGGCGACTTTGGCCGCATGGCGCTTCTCAGCCGCAGCCCAATCCTCGCCCTCGCGCACCACGGCCACCTTGAAGGTTGCGGCGATGTCGGGCATCAGACGAATGGCCACATCGTGGATGTCCAGGTCGCGCAGACCGTGCTCGATCTGGATGCGGCGGCGGTCGATCTCGAAGCCGACTGCGGCGGCCAACTGCTCGGCGATGTCGGACGCAGTGATCGAACCGTACAAACGGTCATTCTCACCGGCATTCGCAGCAAACAACAGCCGCTTGCCGCTGATCATCTGGGCCTGCGCCTCGGCGTTCGAGCGCTCCTGGGCACGGCGGCGAATCCCCGCCTGCTTGATCTCTTCCGCCTGCTTGAGTGCGCCCCGGGTGGCCAGCACAGCCATCCCGCGCGGCATCAAGTAGTTGCGGGCATATCCGCCAGCGACGGAGTACACTTCGCCAGCCTCGCCCAGATCCTGTACATCTTTCAACAGTAGAACTTTCATGCGTGCCATGTCGTTTCTCCTAAGAACAAGCGTATCTTGCTGATACGTGGTTGACAACCGTATCGTCAGCACAAGCTGGCCATGACGGTTGTGATTCCATGTGCGATGCGCACACCAAGCATTCAATATACCGCAGCCGAGGCAGAAGGACAAAATCCAGACAAATTTGGCAGCAACATAAATGAGTACGGGACGGCTATCCGCAAATTCCGCAGCCGGCAACCCTGCGAAATCTGTGGATGATGCCTGAGCAGTTACAATTCGCCGTGCAACCATGCTATTATACTGCGTGCAGTTTTTTGCACCCGCAGCCGCCAGCAGAAATGCCCAACCACTTGCGTAACCAATGCCGAATGTAGTGCAACCAAAGCGACCGTCAGCCACAAGAGCGAGCCAACCATCACCGCGACGCGGCCTGTTGGTGGCCGGTTTCGTACTCACCCTGCTGCTCCTGGGCTGCAACGCCAGCGAGCTGCTGCTGCCCGCGCCGACGGCCACACCTGTGCCGACTCGCGTGCTGGCGCCGACATGGACGCCCACGCCCGACTCGCTGCCGCCGCTGGTCGTGTTGACG
>JAPKMV010000328.1 GCA_026645635.1 Caldilineaceae bacterium | reverse complement strand
GTAATGCCGAAACGGGTCAGGTCGATTTCCTCCGCGCAGCTTTGGATTTCCATCTCGTGATCCGCAGCAATGGCGGCCAGACCGGTCATCAAACGGGCAAAATCCGGCGTCTCGTCCGTAGGCGGGGCGTCAAGGACGATGCCTTGGGCCGCCAATGCCGCCAGCCGCTGCGATAGCTTCCGGTAGTGGTCCATCACGCTGACCACTGCGCGCGTGGTGTGGCCGCTCAGCGCGGCGGCGATGTGGGCGAAGCGCGCCAGGTGGTAGTCCGCGGGGGTGGCGGTGCTCAGCACGATGGGGTCATAGCGCCAGATGACGCGCGCCGGGCCGACCCGTGCAGCCAATGCCTGGAATGTTGCGACGGCGGCATCCACCTGCGGCGATTTTGGGTCGAGCGCACGCGGGTTGTCCAGCAGCGTGTACTGGAAACAGGTGCGGTAGCCGCGGGCGTCGAGTTCGTCCAGCGCGGGGAGCAGCGGCCGCGGGTTGCGCGTCCAGAAGACGATCACATCCACATCTTCCGGGCGCAGCGAAATCCTGCTCACCTGGTTGCGGTTGAAGGGGTTGGGCACGGTGCAGTAGCCGGCGCGGATACGGTTCATGAACCACGGCGCATAGAATGCGGAAATATCGGTGCGGCGGCTGGCGCTGATGATCATGGCAGGTATTCAGGGGCGAGTTGCGAGGGGCGAGGGGCGACGCTGGTTGTCGCTGGTTTCCCCGTGATTGACGCGAAATAGATCTGGCACATGGCCCGATTCTATCACAGCGCAGGTCTGCCCTTTGCATATGGCTCACGCCCCTCGCAACTCGCCCCTCGCAACTCCCAATTCGCCCCTCCCCGCGAAAATTGGCGCAATTGCGCGGCGGGTGCTAGACTCATAGTTGTGAAAAACTTGACCTATGCCCAACCTGCCCGCACCGGCGTCGATCTGGCCGGCAGCCTGCCGGATTTTCCGCGGCTGCCCGGCGGCACGCTCCCAACGAGCCTGCCGCTGCACGATATTCAACCCAAACGGCTGCTCTTCAATCGGCTCGGCCAGCCCGGCCAGGTGCACGTCTACCGCGCCGACTGCCGCGCCGGCGAACGGCTGCGTGTGCAGATGTTGGTGCCGGTGCTGCCGCTGGGCGGGTCGGTCGTGCCTGCCTTTGCCGTCGTCGCGCAGAGCCTGCCCTACAGCGCGGACACGCAGAAACTCCCCTTTGCGCTGCCTGCCGGGTTCAGCGCGGTGGTGGCGCCGCCGCCCAGCGAACTGGTGACGCCGGTGGTCGACGCGCTAACGCGCGTGCGCTACTATCCGGGGCCGCTCATCGACACCAAGACGCTGGTGGGTGGGCGCGCCTACATCGTCGTGTGGAGTCCGCACAACCACATGGGCAAGTATGCGCTGCAGATCGGGCACCGCTGGCCCTTTCGCTGGACCTACTGGGCGCAGATTCCCTGGTTCTGGTGGCAGATCCGCGGCTGGTTCGGGCTGAGCCGCGCGGCGGCCTATGCCGGCGCCGGGCTGCTGCTGGCGGGCGGCTTGCTCACCGTAGGCGCGCTGCGCGCCGGCATGAAACGCGACGCATAGGGCTGCGTACTGTGGTGGAGAGGGCGCGCTGCACATGTGTTTGCCGCCGCCGATACGAATCCAACAAGTATGAGTCATAACCGCAACGGTTGACAGGATAGTCCAAAACATATGCGCATCATTCTTTATCTCGGCAAGGGCGGCGTGGGCAAGACCACCACTGCGGCCGCCTCCGCCATTCGCAGCGCCGACCTCGGCTACCGCACGCTGGTCGTGAGCACGGACATTGCCCACAGCCTGGCCGACAGTCTGGACGTAGCGCTGACCGGTCAGCCGCTCGAAGTGGCGCCCAATCTCTTCGCCCAGGAAATCAACGTGCTGGAAGAACTGCACGAGCACTGGGGCCAGTTGCAGGGTTACCTGGGCAACATCCTGCGCAAACAGGGCATGAACAAGGCCGTGGCCGAGGAAATGGCCATCATCCCCGGCATGGAAGAAGTGGTGAGCCTGCTCCACATCAACAAGCAGGCGCAGGAAGGCAATTTCGACCGGGTGATCGTCGACGCGGCGCCCACGGGCGAGACGATCCGGCTGCTCACGATGCCGGAGAGTTTCCAGTGGTACGTGGGCCGGCTGCGCGGCTGGGGCGACACGACGATGCGCATTGCCAGCGGCCTCATCTCCCGTTTTGTGCCCGACAAAGATGTTTTCGGCGGGCTGGACCGCCTGGTCGGCGGCGTGAAGGAACTGCAAAAGGTGCTGACCAACCCAAGCATCACCAGCTATCGCATCGTGTTGAACCCGGAGAAGATGGTGCTCAAGGAAGGCGCCCGCGCCGTGAGCTACCTCTCCCTCTTCGGCTATCCGGTGGATGCCGCCGTGGTCAACCGTGTGCTGCCCGGCATCACGAGCGACGGCATGGGCAACACTGTGCTGGTCGAACCAAGCAGCGATGCCTATCTGCGCCACCTGCAAGAGATCCAGGTGCGTTATCTGGCGGAACTGGAACGCGACTTCTATCCGCTGCCCATCTTCCGCTCGCCCTGGTTCGACCGCGAGATGGTGGGCATCGACAATCTGCGCGAGCTGGCCTCCGCCCTCTTCGCCGACCGCGACCCGGGGCAGGTCTTCTTTACCGGCCAGGCACAGACCGTAGAAGAAGAGGGCGAGGACTTCGTCCTGCAATTGCCGCTGCCCAACGTGGAACTGGACAAGGTGCGGTTGAGCAAGCGCGGCGACGAGTTGTTTGTCACCATCGGCAATTTCAAGCGCGAGCTGTTGCTGCCCTCCGTGCTGGCACAGCGCGACGCCAGCGGCGCGACCTTCACCGGCGGCATCCTCAAGATCCGCTTCCCGCCGGTTGATAATCTCCAATCTCCAATCTCTAATCTCCAATCATACGACGAGATTGGAGATTAGAGATTGGAGACTTTTTCCGGGAGGCACGGTTGAACGCACTGATTTCGCTTATCGGCAACGCACTCTCTCTGGGCGCCGGCACGCTGGTGGGCAGCCAGGCCGCGCTGCGCACCACGCAGAACCTGCAGCCCTATCCGATGCCCCACCAACTGGCGCAACTGCTCGACCATTCGCTGCGGCTGCGCTATCTCCAGCCGGCGGAGGTGTTGGGCATGTACGGCGTCAGCGCCGGCATGACTGTGCTCGACGCCGGCTGCGGCAGCGGGCTGTTCACCCAGGACATGGCGCACATGGTAGGCGCGCAGGGCGTGGTGCACGCCGTGGACCTCCAGGCGCCAATGCTAACCCTCACCCGGCGGCGGCTGGTTGCGGCGAACTTGCTCGACCGCGTCCAACTGCATCTCAAGAGCATCTTCGACCTGCCGCTGGCCGACGACAGCATCGACCTGGCCGTTGCCGTCTCCACCCTCGGCGAGATTCCCGACAAACCGGCTGCGCTTTCGGAACTGCGGCGAGTGATCAAGCCCGGCGGTCGCCTGGGTGTGACCGAAGAAATGCCTCATCCGGCCTATCTGCTGCCGGGCAGCTTGCAGCGCTGGGTGGAGGAGGCTGGTTTCCGCCAGGTGGGGCGCACCGGTTCGCCCTTCTGCTATCATGCCATCTTTGTGAATGAGAAATAACGCACCGATTCAACTTCGGCGCGAATGACACGAATCTTGACGGATTTTCATGAAACCGCCGCCTTCCGTTGGTGACAATTCGTGCAATTCGTGGCCAAAGTTCTGACCGCCAAGTCGTTGCCATCCGCTTTTGGAACCTGCCTTCCTGCCATCGGCGAACATCCATGCTAAATTCCATAATGAACTTTGCGTTGCCCTATGCAACCGACGATTTACCGGGCATTGGCGGCATACTGCGCGCTACGCCAGACCACTTCGTCGTCGATGAGGTGGCGCTCTATGCGCCGCAAGGTGATGGGCAACATCTGTATGTGAACCTTACCAAGGTCGGTTTGACGACCAAAGATGTGCAGGTGCGGCTGGAGCAGGCGCTCAAGCTGCCGCGCGACACGGTCGGCTTTGCCGGCATGAAGGACAAGTACGCCCGCACCACGCAGACGTTCAGCCTGCCTATGGGCAACCGGCCGCCGGCGGATGATACAGCCGTTGCCGGTGAGATTGAGGCCGCGCTGCCGGTGACGGTGAACTGGACGATGCGGCACCGCAACAAGCTGCGGTTGGGTCATCTGGTGGGCAACCGTTTCCAGATCGTGGTGAGCGGGCTGGCGCTGACGCAGGACGAAGCGCTGGCTCGCGGCCAGGCGATTTTCGCCGCCGTCGCAGTGCGCGGCATCCCGAACTACTTCGGGCCACAGCGGCTTGGCGTCGATGGCAGCAACGTGCGCGCTGGGCTGGAGGTGCTGCGCGGCGAGTCAGTGCGACGGGACAAGTGGTTGCGCCGCTTTCTGATCTCGGCTTATCAGAGCTACCTGTGCAACCTTTACCTGGCGCGGCGTTTGGAAATTGGGGCGTTCGACCATCTGCTGGTGGGCGATGTGGCCAAGAAGTACGCCACCGGCGGCATGTTCGAGGTGGTGGATTTGGCTACAGAACAGCCGCGTTATGCAGCCCACGAGATCAGCTTCACGGCGCCGCTCTACGGGCCGAAGATGTGGGAGGCGTCGGCTGCCGCGGGTGAACTGGAACAGGCAATCCTGGCGGAAGCGGAGACCACACTCGACGATTTCGCCAGGGTGCGTGTGGAAGGCAGCCGCCGCATGGGCCGGCTTCTGCTGCAAGACGTCGACATTGCATCCCACGCAGCGGGCATCGTGGTGACGTTTTTCCTGCCGAAGGCCGCGTTTGCGACGACGGTGCTGCGTGAACTGATGAAGACCGACGTGAGCGGCTACGCCGCGATCGACGAGAGTGATGAAGATTGAAAGTGCGAACGAAAACAACATGAACCATCGACTTACTCCAACCGCCGGGCGGGACTCGCACCCGGCAGCTAAACAGGCGAACGCAATCATGGAGCTGCCTCTCTTCCCGCTCAAATCTGTGGTGCTTT
>JAPKMV010000327.1 GCA_026645635.1 Caldilineaceae bacterium | reverse complement strand
GCGGCGGGCGTCTGGGCGGTGACCATTTTGGTCGCCGGTGAGGCAGGCAGCGGTGAGGCGGGCTTCACACTTTCTGTGCTGCCGGCCGAATCTGGTGTAAACTGGGGGCTTGTGGCGGTGGGAGCGGCTGCGTTGACGCTGATCGCCGGCGTCGGCATTGCCGCATGGCTGTCGAATCGACGCCGCACCGCTGCTGGCGTACAGCAACCGATAGGGAGTTAAGTCTTGGTGCTCAAAGCGTTGTTCACGCGTTACATTCTTGCCACCATCCTGGTTATTCTGGGGATGGCGCTGCTGGTTTGGCTGGGTTTCTGGCAGTTGGATCGGCAGGAGCAGAAACGCACCTTCAATACCTTGATGGCCGAGCGCTGGCGCATGGAGCCATTCGACCTGACCACTTTTGCGCTGCCTGCGGACCTGGCGGCAATGGAGTATCGCCGTGTCGCCGCTGCCGGCGAATGGGACTACGACAATCAGATACTCATCAGCAACCAGACCTTCAACGGCTCTGCCGGCTACGTCGTGGTGACGCCATTGGTGCTGGGCGAGAACCGGGCGGTGTTGGTGGCGCGCGGTTGGATTCCTTCCGACCTGGCGCCGCCGGAGAAGTGGCCCGAAATCGAGGAAGCGCCCGGTGCAGCGGTGCTGGGGCTGGCGCGCCAATCGCAGGGGCTGCCCAGCGGCGAACCCTCCACGCCCGTCTCGATCCCACAGCGGGAGTATTATCGCATCGACATTCCGGCGATCCAGGGACAGATGCCCTATCAACTCGAGGCCGGTTATCTGGAGCAGATGCCGGAGGCAGGGCGCACCGTCACGCAGTTTCCGCTGCGCCGGGAGCCGATGGCGTTGGATGAGGGCAACCATCTCTCCTATGCGATCCAGTGGTTCACCTTTGCCCTGGTGCTGGGCTTTGGCTACATCATGCTCGTGCGCCATCAGGTGCGCCGCGCCGCCGGTTTGATTGTGCCGGCCACCCACACCTATCAGCCGCTGGGGGAGGACGAGCCGGTTGCCCCGCCCGTCGCCGTCAGCCAGCAAGAGCCGCAAGCGTCTGCGCCCGCGCATGACGCCGTGAGCGAAACCGACCGCCTTTATGCTTGATTCGACGCCCGTTCCCAACCCTTCGCCGGCGCAAGTTGAACCGCCGCTGACCCGGCAGCAGGCGTTGACGCGCCTGGCCATCAGCGACTATGTCGCGCTTACCAAACCGCGCATCATCACGCTGCTGTTGGTCATCACCTTCGTGCCGATGTTTCTGGCGGGCGACGGGCCGCCGAGCGGCTGGTTGATCCTGTGGACGATGGTGGGCGGCTTCCTGGCCGCGGGCGGCGCCAATGCTGTCAACCAGTTCGTAGACCGCGACATCGACCATGTCATGGTGCGCACGCGCAAACGTCCGCTGCCGGGGGGGCGCATGACGCCCAGCCAGGTGTTGACCTTTGGCATTCTGCTCTGCGCGGCCAGCTTTGCCCTGCTTTGGTGGCAGGTGAACCTGTTGACGGCGGTGTTGGCCCTCAGTGGCTTTCTTTTTTACGTCTTTGTCTACACGGCGTCGCTCAAGCGCACCAGCACCCAGAACATCGTGGTGGGCGGCGCTGCGGGTGCGGTGCCGCCGCTGGTCGGTTGGGCCGCGGTGAGCAATGAGATCGCCCTGCTGCCGGTAATTATGTTCCTGATCGTCTTCTACTGGACGCCGCCCCACTTCTGGGCGCTGGCGCTCATGCGGCAGAAAGAATACCGCGCCGCGGGTGTGCCCATGCTGCCGGTCATCGCCGGCGAGCGCGAAACGCACCGGCAGATCCTGCTCTACAGCGTGCTGCTGCTGCTGATCGGCGTGCTGCCGTTCTTCCTGCAACTACTTGGCCCGGTCTACCTGGCGCTGGCGCTTGTGCTCAACGGCGTCTTTCTCTGGCAGGCGCTCGACATCTGGCGCAAGCCGACCAACGCCAACATCTGGCGGCTCTACAAGTTCAGTTTGCTCTACCTGGCCCTGCTCTTCCTGGCGATGGGCATTGATCACCTGTTTTTCACAATTCCGCCCACCGCCATTAATATTACCTGGTCGTTTGGCCTGTAGGTTGTAGAGCGAGTTGCCAACTCGCTTTAGGGCTTGTAAAAGTACTACTCCGCAGTTTGCGGCGGCTTTCCATCCTGACAATCCGCGGACATATACTTTTACAAGCCCTTACAAAGGTTGCCCGATGAGGGCAAGTAGAGCGAGTTGCCAACTCGCTCTACAAAGGTCGCCGGACGAGGGCAAGTAGAGCGAGTTGCCAACTCGCTCTACAAAGGTCGCCGGACGAGGGAAAGTAAAGCGAGTTGCCAACTCGCTTTACAGTGGTTGTCGGTCAGAGACAGCGCACGAGAAACGGATTTCTCTTGAACAGTACGCCTGCGAGCGCGCAACCTTCAGGTATGCGCGCCTTCATTTTTATCTGGATTGGGCAGTTTGTCAGTCTGCTCGGCACTGGGATGTCGCGCTTCGCCCTGACGATCTGGGCCTTCCAGATCACCGGCGAAGCGACTGCCCTGGCGCTGGTCGGTTTCTTCTCCTTTGCGCCCAGCATCGTGATCAGCCCCATTGCCGGCGCGCTGGTGGACCGCTGGAACCGCAAGCTGGTGATGATCCTCAGCGACCTGGCGGCCGGGCTGATGACGATCGTGGTCTTGCTGCTGTACGTCACCGGCAACCTGGAGATCTGGCATCTCTATGTGACGGGCTTCATCGCCGCGATCTTCGAGCCGTTCCAATGGCCGGCCTTTTCTGCGGCCATGAGCACGATGGTGCCCAAGGAGCAGTATGGCCGCGCCAATGGTCTTGTCTCGCTGGCAGATTCGGTCTCGACCATTGTGGCGCCGCTGCTGGCCGGCGCTCTGCTGGTGGCGATCGGGCTGGGCGGCATCCTGGCAATCGACATCGTGACCTTTCTCTTTGCCATCGGCAGCATCCTGCTGGTGCGGATTCCGCAGCCGGCGCGCAGCGCAGAAGGCGAGGCGAGCCGTGGCAACCTGTGGCAGGATTCGATCTACGGTTTCCGCTACATTTGGCGGCGCAAAAGCCTCCTGGGCATCCAGTTGACCTTCACCATCAGCAACTTCTTTGGTTCGATGGCGATGATCCTGGTCGCGCCGATGATTCTGGCGCGCACCGGCAACAACAGCCTGGCGTTGGGCACGGTGCAGTCGGCGATGGGGGTCGGCGGCGTCGGCGGGCTGGCAATGAGCCTGTGGGGGGGGCCGAAGCCGCGCATTCATGGCGTGCTGGCCGGCTTTATTCTCTTTGGCATCTTTGGCGACGCCTTGATGGGCATCGGACAGACCTTGCCGGTCTGGGTGGCGGCGGGTTTCATCGGACTGCTGATCCTGCCCTTCATCAACGCCTCCAACCAGTCCATCTGGCAGGCCAAAGTCGCCCCCGATCTCCAGGGCCGGGTCTTTGCCACGCGGCGCTTGATCGCCCAGATTGCCGGCCCAATCGGCCTGCTGCTGGCCGGGCCGCTGGCTGACCGCGTCTTCGAGCCGGCCATGCAGCCAGGAGGCGCGCTGGCGGACAGTTGGGGCTGGCTGGTGGGCGTCGGGCCGGGCGCGGGCATGGGCTTGCTCATCGTGGTGACGGGTCTGCTTGCGGCGTTGGCCGGGGTGGTCGGCTATGTCATCCCGCAGATCCGCAATGCAGAGCGTCTCATGCCCGACCATGACACCGCCGCGCCAGCCGTCGCCGCAGCAACATAAACAAACCAACATGCAGTTGGAGGAACTCACACATGACCAAGACAACATCGACAGCCGACCAATCGTCGGCCGACCAGGTGTCGGCTGGGGCGTTGATCGAGAAGCCGCGCAAACCTGCGGCCTTTCTGCGCCTCTTTGGGGGCGGATTCATCATGGGCAGCGCCGACGTGGTGCCGGGCGTCTCCGGCGGCACGATGGCGTTCATCCTGGGCTTCTATGAGCAGTTGATCGGGAGCATCCGCAACTTTGGCCGCGCAGCCTTCTGGCGCCCGCTGCTGAAGTTCGACCTGCGAGCTGCGTTCGACGCCGTCAATCTGCCCTTCCTGGTGACGATCTTTGTCGGCATCATGTCGGCGGTCGTGCTGCTGGCGCCCGGCATCGAGTGGATGTTGATCCACCAGCCGGTGATCATCTGGAGTTTCTTCTTTGGGCTGGTGGCGGCGTCCATCATCGTGGTGGCCCCGCGCGTCAAACAGTGGTCGTGGGATCGCTTTCTGGCGCTGGCGCTGGGTACGGTCTTTGCCTTCTGGCTGGTGGGCCTTGTGCCCGTGCAGACGCCCGACGCCTGGTGGTTCTTGATCTTGAGTGGCGCCCTTGCCATCTGCGCGATGATCTTGCCCGGCATCTCCGGCTCCTTCATTCTGGTGCTGTTGGGCAAGTACCAGTACGTCGTCAGCGCCGTCAACACCCGCGACTTCACTACCCTGCTGCTGGTCGGCATCGGCGCAGTCGTCGGCCTGGTCACCTTTGCCCAACTGCTCTCCTGGCTTTTCCGCCGCTATCACGACCTGACCGTCGCCCTGCTCACCGGCTTTATGATTGGCAGCCTGCGCAAGGTCTGGCCGTGGAAGGAAGTGACGGCGACGATGATCGACCGGCATGGCGAAGTCGTGCCGCTGAGCGAAGTCAACATCCTGCCGCCGCTGATGATCAACGGCGCGTTCAACCTGGAGATTCTCTACGCCCTGCTGGCGGCTTTGCTGGGACTGGCCGTCGTGCTGCTGATCGAATGGGTGGTGCAGCGAGCCAGGTAAGGAACAGCTTCTGTTCGGATTGACATAGCACTATAGTTGTTATAGCATAGGGCAATCAAGCGCAGGGCAAGATTCCCGGCGCGGGGCGTTGACAAGGACGGCGCGGGATAGCCGCAAAGGAACGAGCATGATTGACTATCTGGTGGCGACGCCGCCAGCCATGACACTGGACCGTGCGGCGCTTTGTCCAGTGGAGCCGGCCGCTCGCATCATTGGGCAGAAGTGGACGCTGCAAATTGTCT
>JAPKMV010000326.1 GCA_026645635.1 Caldilineaceae bacterium | reverse complement strand
GCCATGCGCCACCATGCAGGAATCCGGCTGTCGGATCTTTGCTCTCCGCGTGCCTCTGCGTCCCCGCGTCTCTGCGTCAAGGGTTTTCCTTTATCGATATGCGCACAGTTCCAGCGGACGCACCGCAAGCGGATAGGGCCGGCCCAGCAACGCGGGCACAACCTGAGCGGTCGTCACCAGGTTCGCCGGTGTGCCCGCCTGCCAGACGAAGCTGCCATCGGGCTGCTGCAAGCTCAACAGGAAGTCGTAAGGAGTGGCGCCTGCTGCGCTCCAGCGTTCGCCCGCCGGGTCTTCGCCCGCGGCGACCAGCGCCTGCACCACATAAGCGGTCGAATTGGCGTCGCTGCCAAACTCCGGTGTGGCCGGGTCATAGACGAAGCCGCCGTCAGGCTGCTGCGCGCCTTCGAAGAACGCCAGCGCCGCAGTGATCGCCGGATCAGCCGGGTCAAAACCGGACGCAATCAGCGCCTGCACGGCCAACGCCGTGGTGTTCGTATCGGCGCCAAAGCCTGCCTGCCATTCCCAGCCGCCGTTTTCCTGCTGCTGGGCCGCCAGCGCGTCGATGGCGGTGGCCGGGATGGTCTGGCTCAGGGCAGCCGTCCCCAGAATACCCCAGGCGTTGAAACCGCTGTCAGCGGCGAAGACGCCGGCGTCGGCGTCGAAGAGATTCAACGGAGTGGGCAGCCGCGCCGGGCGACAGGCCGCTGCACCCGTCAGCGCCACGGCCAGCTTGCCGGCCGCCGCTGCACCGTCACCGGCAAAGCGGCGCCCCATGCGGCGCAGAAAGTCCTCTGCGCTTGCCGCGTCGTCGTTTGCGCGCCATGCGGCAGCCGGGTAGTGGTTGGCGCCGACAGCCATCAGGGCTTCCACAGCGGCGCTGACACTCTCGCCGTAACCGCCGGCGGGATCCTGTTGGCCGCGCAGCCACTCCAGCGCGGACGCGGCTGAGATGGCAAGCATTGGCGACGCCTGGGCGCCGTCGAACGCACCCCAGCGCCAGCCTTCGACTGCGCCGTCAGCTTCTACGATGGCGTCGTTGGCGCCGACCGGATAGGATTGCCAGGCGCTGCCGTCCCAAAAGCTATAGTTCCAGTAATTGTCAGCGTCGCAGAAACAGTTGTCGACCGGGCAACCGACCTGTTCGATGGCGCAGACCGCCGGCCCGAATGAGCTGTCAGCCACTGCAACCTCCAAGCCGCTGGCCTCCAGCACCTCCAGCCCGCTCAACGGCCCGGCCAGGTCAACCCAGCGAACAACGGCAGCGCCGTCGCCCAGATCAACCACGACGGCGGCTGTGGCGACCGTGTCCGTATGTTCGCCGTGAGCGACGATGGTGGCGGGTGCAGGTGTTGCGGGCGCTGCCGTCGCCTGTGCGGGATGCAGGCTGAAGAGTACGGCGACCAGGATCGCCGCCATGACCCCGGCCAGGCCGCTGCCCAGCGCCAGAGATGCGTGGCGTTGCATATTCATTTCTCCCCTTTGTGGCGCCGACATACCAACTTGCGCCTCTTTGCCACCTGGGACACGGCGCGCCGCATCCCATCTGACGGAAGCCTCTGTCGTCTGCCGGCCAATAAAAAACCTTCCCGCTGCTGCGAGAAGGTGTGTTGACTGATGCTGTCCCATGCACACCCCTTACCGCGAGGGCTTCTCTGTGCGGTACGAAGGCGGTCGACCTGACTTCCGGTGGCCCCACGGCCAGCCGGTTACAGTTGCGGGACAGTGCCGGACTCTCACCGGCTTCGCCATTTCTGCCTGTGTCATCCGGGACAACAGGCGCCTGCGCACTTGCGTGATCGCTATTTATTTTGGAGAAGTATATGCCCGTCGTTTATCCTTTGTCAAGGTTTGCACGGGATGCCAAAAACTGAACCCACGTGAAAAGGGCAGGACACAAAGAGAATCATGGACCCAATCAACACGCTGCCTGCCATCGTCGAAACGATCCGCGCAGAGTTGACGAATATGAGCACGCTGCGCGACGCCACGCTGGCGCGCAGCCGCACGCTGATCCGCTCCTGTGCGCTGAGCATCCGCGCCATCCATCGCCATGACTGGCCCGAGGCGGAATCCCTTTTGGCGCAGGCGCGGCAGGAGGCGGCGGAGATGGTCGAGGCCATCGCCGGCCATCCGATGCTCTACCACACCGGCTACACCCAGGACGCGCTCAAGGAAGTGGTCGAGGCGCACCTTGTCTTTGCCGTCGTGCGGGGGACGCCGCTGCCCACCCCCGACGCGCTGCTGGTCACCGGCCCCACCTATCTGCGCGGGATGAGCGAGGCCGCCACCGAGATGCGCCGCTTCGTCCTCGATCTGATCCGCCGCGGTCAGGTGGCCGAAGCTGAGCCTTTCCTCGACTTCATGGATGAGGTGTATAGCCACCTGGTCACTGTCGATTATCCCGACGCCGTCACCGACGGGCTGCGCCGCCACACCGACGTGCTGCGTTCGGTGCTCGAACGGACGCGCGGCGACCTTACGCTCGCCATCCGCCAGGATCAGATGCGCGCTGCGCTGCTGGGGTTGGAGCTAAACCTGGATCGCCAACTGGGTACGCAACTGGCAACCGCCGACCCACTGCCGTTGGATGCAGAGGCCGTGGACGACGTGCTATGAGGCGTGACCGCACACTGGTGCGCGCCAGCGATGTCGGCCTCTATGCCTTTTGCGCCCGGGCCTGGTGGCTGGCGCGGGTGCAGGAAGCCGACCACGACAACCCGGCGCGGCTGGCGCACGGCACAGCCGTTCACAGCGCGCACGGTGCGCAGGTGCGGCGCATCGGGCAGGCGCGCCGCGCGGCGCTGGTGCTCATCGGCGCCGGCGTCCTCTTGCTCATCGCATTTCTCGCCCTTTCGTTCCTCGGCCAATGACACAAGCGGCATCCGTACCCACCAACCCAGCGCCACCGCTGACGCCGGTCGATAGCGCCATCGGCGCGCTGCTCCAGGCGCTGCGCCCGGCCGCCGACGGCGCCGCTGCGGTGGGCGAAGAGCGCAGCGTCTACCAGCCGGACACCTGGCTGATCCAGCGCTGTTGGGAGGTGCTGGCCGATGCCGGCGCCGTGCAGGAAGCGCTGGCCGTGGCCCGGCTGAATGCGCTGCGCCAGCCGCTGGCGATCCACCAATGTCTGCATCGTCTCTCCCGCCAGATCGACCGGCATTGGGGTCTGGCGGCGGCGGTGGCGCAGCCGCTGCACACGGTCGTCGCGCCGCTGCTGCGCCCTGACGCACGGGGCGACGCCGCGCAAGCGGATCAGTTGCTCTATGGGGCAGCCACCGCGGCCAACCTGGACGAGCGCACGCTGGCCTTTGCCTGCCTGGAGCGGCTCGACCAATTCCACCAACCCTGGCAGCGCCCCACCGTCCAGCCGGATCAGCGGAAACTGCTGGCGGAAACGGTGCTGCGCAGCGGACCGCACCCCTTGACTGCCGCGCTGATCGCCTTTGCCGTGCGCCGCTTCGACGACGCCGGCGCCCAGCTTGTGGGCGAAATCAGCGCCGGCGCCAGCGAGCATCTGCGCCACTCCAGCCACGCGCCCAAGATGGCGCGGCTGCTGGCGCTGAGTGTGGCCGCCATGCGCAACAGCACGTTGACGACACTCCACGCGCGGCGGGTGGCGGCCACCATCTTCGGCCAGGCCGGGCTGGTGAGCGAGGTGCTGGCGCAGTTGACTACGGTGGCCAACATTCAACTGGCGCGGCGCGAGAGCGGGCTGCCGGGGCGCACGCCGGACCAACCGGTGCTGCGCCAGGTCAAACGCCCGAATGCCAACTCGGACATCGATTTTCAGGTTCACACGCTTTGCCAGGCGGTGCGCGCCATGCCGCAGGCGCGGCTGAGCAACGAAGAACGCATCGAACTGGCCAACCAACTCGCCATGCTGGGCGGGCAGAGCGACGGCTGGACCGCAGCAGGCGCGGCGGCCACCCTGCTCGAACTGGGCGCAGTGCGTTTTGCCGTGGAGATGGTGGAGAAGATTCCTGCCGGCGACCCCACGCGCGTCGAGGGCGTGATCGAACTGGTGCGCGGGCTGCTGGCCCGCGGCGACGCAACGCTGGCGCGGGAGCAGGTGCAGAAGGGGCTGACCTGGGCGCGCGCCTATCCGGGGCGCAACCCGGAACGCGCGCTGATCTGGGGCATCGCGGAGATCTACCTGGAGCGGGATGAACCGCAGCACGCGCTGGCCATCCTCGACCAGCGCCGCGGCGAGACTGGTTTTTTCCACCGGCTGCGCAGCCGCTTCAGCCGCAAACTTACCGACGACGAACTCCACGACGACGGTCTGCGTCTGCGCGCCTGGCTGCTGCAAGACCGGGTCAGCGCGAGCGAGCTGAACACGCTGGTGGCGCGTCTCAACACCTGGGCGCCGCGCCTGCTGGACGGCGAAGCACGGGTCAGCTTTCTGGTGGACACGATGCTCAAGCCGCTGTTGCTCAGCGGACGCACCCGGTTGGCGCTCTCGCTGCTGCCCACGCTGCAAGATGCGCTGCGCACCGGCGTGGGCGAGAAGCACGCGGCGCGCGTGGCTGGCGTGGCCACTGCCCTGGCCGCCGAATTTGCCCGTCCCCTGGACGACGCGGCGGAGCTGGTCGAGGCGGTCCCGGCTGCGCTGCCGCCGGTGGCGCCGTTGGATGCAGCGACGCGCACCGCCTTGGAACAGTTCATGCGCAGCATCTGGCAGAATGACGCCGGGCGCGGGCTATGGCAGGTGATCCACGGCATCGAAGGTGCGCTGCCGCTGCTGCTGGCGCTGGAAGGGCCGCAGGCGGTGGCGCAGTTAGCGCAGCGGGTGAATATCGCTTTTCAGTCTCCGAGCCGGGTGGAAGCCGTTTGAACAATGCGCCGCTCCCACGTCGACGGCACGCACCGCCACCTTCGATACGATTCGTGCAATTCGTGACTCAATCGCATTGATGTGAAAATAGCTCACGCAAAGTCACAAAGACGCCAAGTCGCACAAGATTTTCATCGTTATCGGTGCCGCTAAGGCATGGTGCCTATCCTGAAAATCGCTCAC
>JAPKMV010000325.1 GCA_026645635.1 Caldilineaceae bacterium | reverse complement strand
GCGCACGCAGGGAGTGCTCAATTCGTCGCTGGGGTGGGCCGCCGGGCTGCTCAACGTGCCTTTCACCCCCTTTGAACTGTACCCGTCGCAGGGCGCAGTGCTGATCGGCATGGTCTACGAGTTCCTACCCTTCATGATCTTGCCCATCTTCACCTCGCTGGAGAAGATCGACCCGGCGCTCTTCGAGGCCGCTGCGGACCTGGGCGCCAACTCGATCCGCACCTTCTTCCGCGTCACGCTGCCGCTCTCCATGCCCGGTGTGGTGGCCGGCACGATCCTGACCTTCGTGCCCGTGATCGGCACCTTCGTCGTCTCGGACATTCTGGGCGGGCGCCAGGTGATCCTGGTGGGCAATCTGGTGCAGCGCCAGTTTCTGGATGCGCGCAACCCGCCCTTCGGTTCCGCCGCATCGGTCATTCTGCTGCTGCTGACGCTGGCGCTGACGCTCTACTACACGCGGCGCTTTGGGTTGGGTGAGGAGATCGTAGCCGGATGAACCCTACGCGTCGCTCACCCTGGATCACCCTCTCGGCGCTGCTGGTTTATGTATTCCTGTATGCGCCCATTGCCGTGCTCGTGATCTTTTCCTTCAACGCCTCGCGCACCAACATCGTCTTCGAGGGCGTCGTCAACCAGGGGCCGTGCGGCCCTTTCTACTGGTACTGCGAGCTATTCCAGAACCGCGACGTGATCGAGGCGACGCGCAACACGCTGATCATTGCACTTACCTCAACCTTCTTTGCGACGCTCATCGGGACGCTCGCCGCGTTGGCCTTGCAACGTTATGAGTTCCGCGGCAAGCGCGCCTCGGAGACGGCGCTCTATTTCCCCATCGTCACGCCGGAGATCGTGATGGGCATCGGCATCCTGGTGCTTTTCAGCGCGTTCTTCAGTTGGATCAACACGGCGCTGGCATTGGCGCCGACGCAGCGGCTCACCATGGGCCTGGGCACGGTGATCGTGTCGCACATCGCGTTCAGCGTGCCTTTCGTGACGCTGGTGGTGCGCGCCCGTCTCCACGGCTTCGACAACCGCGTCGAAGAGGCGGCCATGGACCTGGGCGCCAACGAGTTCACCACCTTCCGCCGGATCACTTTCCCATTGATAGCACCGGGTGTGCTGGCCGGGGCAATGCTGGCCTTCACCCTGTCGCTCGACGATTTCATCATCACCTTCTTCACCACCGGCCCTGGCGCAACGACGCTGCCGATCTACGTCTACGGGCTGCTGCGCCGCATCGTCACGCCGGAGGTGAACGCACTTTCCACGATCTGGATCGTGGTGGTGCTTTTTGCGGTGGGCATCTCCCAATGGTTCCAGAGCCGGCGCTGAGGAATTCACCTATGTCATCCGATCCTGTTTCCACAATCATTTTTCACGAGGAGCAACTATGAACATCAAGCATTCATCCGCCTGGTGGCGATTGTTGACGCTGCTGGCGCTGGTCGGCGCCGTGCTGGCCGGCTGCGGCGGAGGCGAGGCTGCACCCGGCGGCGAACAGGCGGCGAGCGACTGTCCCGCACCCAACCCGCGGATGGAAGTGACTTCCACCGAACTCAATCTCTTTGTCTGGACGGAATACATTCCCCAGGACACCATCGACTGCTTTGAGGAAGTCTACGGCATCCGGGTCAACCAGTCGGAGTATTCGAGCAACGAGGAGTTGTACGCCAAGCTAAACGCTGGCGGCGCCAACTATGACCTGGTGCAGCCGACCGACTACATCGTGGCGCTGATGATCCGCCAGGGCCTGCTCCAGGAACTGGACAAGGCGAAGCTGCCGATCCTGGAGACGCTCGACCCGAACTATCTGGATCTCTCGTTCGACCCGGGCAACCGCTACACGCTGCCCTACCAGGCCGGCACCGACGCCATTGTGGTCAACACCGATGCGGTGGAAACGCTGCCCGCCTCCTTCGCCGACCTGTGGAAGCCGGAATATGCGGGCCGCATGATCATGCTCGACGACTCGCGCGCGATCATTGGCGCAACGCTGCTCACGCTGGGGTACGACGTCAACACCACCGACCCGGCGCAGCTTGAGGAAGCCAAGACGAAGCTGGCCGAACTCGTGGCGGGCGTCAAGATCTTCGACAGCGACAGCCCGAAGACCGCGCTCATCGGCGGCGACGTCGACCTGGGCATTGTCTGGACAGGTGAAGTGTTGCTGGCGCAGCGGGAGAATCCGGCCATTCAGTACATCTATCCCAGCGAAGGCCCGATCCTCTGGCAGGACAACTACGCCATTCCGGTGGATGCGCCCCACGTGGACGCGGCCTACGCCTGGCTCAACTATTCCATGCAGCCGGATGTCTTCTGGCGCATGTTGGAGGAGTTCCCCTACACCAATCCCAGCGTGGGGACGCTGGCATACGCCCAGGCCAATCACCCCGAATTGTATGAGGCGTACATCAACTCCAACATCACCAATACACCGGCGGACGTGATCGCCAACGGCCACCGCATCGAGGATGTCGGCGAGGCTACGCCGCTCTACGATCAGGTCTGGACCGAGGTCAAGGGCGAGTAGCCAACCTGCTCGCAACAAAAAGATGCCCTGGGGCGGCTGCCTTCGCCGCCCAGGGCATCTCTACGAAAAAGGATTGGGGCGCCTGCCACCAATTCAGGCGGCGACGCATCGTGTACGCCGACTACATCGAACCGGCTGCCGCCCCGGCAGCCACCACCAGAAAGCCGATGATGCCGATGATGCCGAGTACGAGCATGATATAGAACAAGTTGGAAAATCCGCTGTCTTCTTCCATGATGACCCTCGCAAATGGTTTAGAACATTGCTTTGCGCCGAGTTCTTCATGGTCAGCAGCGGTGGGCGTAAGCAGCTCGATGTTGTTAACAGTCAAGACGCAGCGTCCACAAAGAAGTTACGCCGGCTTTCAAGAACGACAGCGCTGCGCTATACTGTTACCCAAAACTGGCGCAACTCATCCTTGCAAGCGAGCAACCTATGCCCCAAGAGACCATCTTCAGCAAGATCATTCGCCGGGAGATTCCGGCCAACATCGTCTATCAGGACGACCAGGTGACTGCGTTCCGCGACATCAACCCGCAGGCGCCCACCCACATCCTGTTGGTGCCCAACAAGCTGATCCCCACGGTGAACGACGTCACCGCTGAGGATGAGCAGATGCTGGGGCGCCTGTTCACCGTGGCGCGGCGCATTGCAGAGCAGGAGGGCATCGCCGAGAGCGGCTACCGGCTGCTGATCAACTGCAACCGCGACGGCGGGCAGGAGGTCTTTCATCTCCACATGCACCTCGTCGGCGGGCGGCCCCTCGGCCCGATGTTGAAGCGGGCATAAGCGAGACAGCAAGGAGATTCCCATGCGCGCAATCGGCAGCAGCCTGGCGCGGGTCGATGCCGTCGACAAAGTGACCGGCGCGGCGCGCTATCCGGGCGACATCGACCTGCCCGGTCAGGCGTGGCTCAAGATCGTCTACGCGGGCGTTCCCCATGCCCGAATCGACGCCGTCGACGTGCGCGCGGCGCTGGCGGCGCCCGGCGTCATCGCCGTCCTCACCGCCGCCGACGTTCCCGTCAACGAATACGGGCTGATCATGCCAGACCAGCCGGTGCTCTGCGGGCCGGGCAGCACCGCCCAGGCGGAAACTGTGCGCTGGGAAGCCGACCACGTGGCCGTCGTCGTAGCGGAGACCGAGGCGCAGGCCGAGGCCGCCGCGCGCCTGGTTCAACTCGACTACACGCCGTTGCCCATCGTCACTGACCCTTTCGCTGCGCTCCAGCCGGACGCCCCCATCCTGCACCCGCACCCATTCCGCTTCCCCTACGGCGAACGCGACCTGAACTCCAACCTGCTGCTGGAATACGTGCTCAAGGATGGCGACATCGCCGCCGGTTTCGCGGCGGCGGACGTGGTGGTCGAGGCCACCTATCGCACCCACGCGCAGGAGCACGCCTACCTGCAGCCGGAGGCTGGGCTTGCCTATGTACGTCCCGACGGCCGCATCGAGGTGATCTGCGGCGGCCAGTGGATGCATGAGGAGCGCAACGAGATCGCCCACGCGCTCGGCCTGCCGCCGGAGCAGATCGTCGTGCGCTACCCGGCCATCGGCGGCGCGTTCGGCGGTCGCGAGGATATTTCGGTGCAGATCGTGCTGGCGCTGGCCGCATGGAAGACCGGCCGCCCGGTCAAGATCGTCTGGAGCCGCGAGGAGAGCATCCGCGGCCACCACAAACGCCACCCGGTGACCATCCACGCCAAGTGGGGCGCGACGCGCGACGGCCGGATCGTGGCCGCGCAGGTGGATGCCACCGCCGACGGCGGCGCCTACGCCTACACCAGCACCAAGGTGCTGGGCAACATGCTCATGTCGCTGCTCGGCCCCTATGCGATTCCCCACGTGGATGTGACCGCGCGGGTGGTCTACACCAACAACACGCCCAGCGGCGCGTTCCGCGGCTTTGGCGGCCCCCAGGGCCATTTTGCCGCCGAGATGCAGGTCAACAAGCTGGCCGCTGCACTCGGCATAGACGCCTACGACCTGCGTATGCGCAACCTCTGGCGGGAAGGCGCCATGCTGCCGACCCGTTCGCCGCTGCCGCCGGGCGTCACTGTGGCCGAATGCCTGGACGCGGCGCAGCGCACCAGCGAGAAAGCAGCGGCAAATCACGACACGGCTCCCACTGCGCTGCCCTCGCTCGACGCCACCCGCGGTCGCATCGCCCACGGGCGCGGCGCAGCGGTCTGCTTCAAGAATGTCGGCTTCAGCCTGGGCTTTCCCGAACATTGCTACGCCTGGGTGGAACTGCACGGCGCCAAGACGGTCGAACGCGCCGTCGTCGCCTGCGCCGGCGCCGATGTCGGGCAAGGCGCCCACACCGCTTTCCGCCAGTTTGCGGCGGAGGCATTGGGAGTAGAGCCGGAGCGGGTCGAAGTGGTGGCCGAGGACACGGAGCAGGTCGGCTCCAGCGGCAGCTCGTCGGCCAGCCGCATGAGCTTCATGGCGGGCAACGCCATCAAGGGCGCCGCGGCGCGCGCACTGGCCG
>JAPKMV010000324.1 GCA_026645635.1 Caldilineaceae bacterium | reverse complement strand
GCGTGTTGCGGCGCCACCCCGACGACCTGGCCGATCTGACGCCGCACCGCTACCCGGCGGACGTGGCCGATGACTTCGCCGTGCGCCAGGCGGTCTACGCCATCGCCCAGGAAGTGCCGGAGATCGATCTCTGGGTCTACGCCGCGGGCGACATTGCCCCAGGCAAGGTGGCGGAGATGAGCGCGGCTGCGTGGCAGCGCATCCTCGACGCCAACCTGACCGGCGCCTACCTCACCACGCACCACAGCGCGCCGATCCTGGCGGAACAGGCGCACCTGGTCTACATTGGTGCGTACAGCGAGAAGCTGCGGCTGCCCGGGCTGAGCGCCTACGCTGCGGCCAAAGCCGGGCTGGAAGCCTTCACCGCAGCGCTGGCCAAAGAGGAGCGGCGCCGGCGCGTCACGCTGGTGCGGCCCGGCGCGGTGGATACGCCACTCTGGAGCAAGATGCCCGTGCGCATGCCGCGCTCGGCGGCGACGCCGGCTGCCGTCGCCAAACAGATTCTGGCAGCGCACACCGGCAGTCATAGCGGGGTGCTCGACCTGTAGCGCCAGGTGACGTTTCCGGCTGATTTGTCGATTCGCTCTGATCTGGGGCAAACTTCGTCTGGCGCAACAGGTCAAACACATAGCTTATTGGGGTCACGAATTGTACGAATTTGAACGAATTGACAACGCACAATTGTGTAAATTCGTGTAATTCGTGACCAATACGAGTTGCCACTATCTGATGCAGTGGGCGGCTGAGGGGCAGCAAAACAGAGGCCCAAAGGATGTTTCCATGATGCATTACATACGCACCTTGTTGCTGGGCGCCATACTAGCGAGCGTCGTCTTCGTCATGCACGCCCGCAGCGCGGCGGCGCATCAGCCCTACTTCGAGGACGACGACTGGACGGCAAACGCGCCCTACACGGTGCAAGACCCGACTGTTTCGACCGCGCTCTATGCCACCCTGGACAGTCGTCAGGATGTTGATTATGTCACCTTCACCGGCCAAGCTGGGGAGCGCGTGCTGCTTGGTCTGACCATCCCGGAGATTGAAGGCCAGGAAGCATTTGCGCCGACGCTGGCGCTGATCGGACCAGGGCTGCCTGCGATCGAGCTGCCGGACAAGATCGCAGCGGCGCCGGACAGCGGCGGGATCGTGCTGACGCCGCCGCCCGGTCCGGCTCGCTCCTTCTTCGAACCATTCAGCCGCACACGTTACTGGGAACGGCAGGAAGATCGCATCACCCTGCCGGTCGACGGCGACTATGTCGTGGCGGTCTGGCACCCGGACGGCGCGGTGGGCCGCTACACCCTGGTGGTGGGCGACCGCGAGCTTCCCGGCGGCGACGTGGCGTTTCCCTTCAAGCTGCGCGCCTTCTGGACGCCGGTCCCAGAGCCTATGGGGAATGAGCCGGAGATTGCACCATCTGCACCGCAGCCTGGGCGCAGCAGCCGCTGCATCCCACGCCACAGCATGGAGTAGTAGAGCGAGTTGGCAACTCGCTCTACTACAGGAATAATTCGTCCATGAGCAACACCTGGCGTCCGGCGGCCTATCACGGCCACGGCAAAACCCAAGACTTCTTCGAGGGTTGGTACTTCAAGCTGGTGGATGCCAGTGAACGCCAGCGGTTGGCGATCATCCCCGGCGTCTTCCTCGGCAAGCAGGGCCGGGACTCTCACGCCTTCGTGCAGACGTTGGACGGTGCGACCGGGCGCACCACCTACCATCGTTACCCGCTGGACGCATTCTGGGCTGCGCCTGACCGCTTCGACATCCGCGTCGGGCCGAACCGTTTCAGCAGCCATGAGATCGGGCTGGCCATCGACACGCCGGCACGCAGGCTGTTGGGCGCGCTGCGCTTCGACGGTGTGACGCCCTGGCCGGTCACGTGGACGGCGCCGGGCATCATGGGTTGGTACGCGCTCGTCCCCTTCATGGAGTGCTACCACGGCGTGCTCGGCTTCGACCACGCCATCCGGGGGCAACTGCTGGTCGATGACGCCTGCGTAGACTTCAGCGGCGGCCGCGGCTACATCGAGAAGGATTGGGGTCAGGCTTTTCCCCGCGCCTGGGTCTGGATGCAGAGCAACCACTTCGCAACGCCGGGCGTCTGTCTCACCGCGTCGGTGGCGCGCATTCCGTGGCTGGGCGCGGCCTTCCGCGGCTTCATCGTGGGGCTTTGGCTGCACGGCGCGCTCTATCGCTTTGCCACCTACACCGGCGCCGAGATCGAAGAACTGCGGTTGACACACACCCACGTGCACTGGCGATTACGCGGTCCCGGGCCGGACAATCGGCTGCACCGGCTGGAAATCGTCGCCCATCGCAACGAAGAGGGCGTGGATCTGCTCCACGCGCCGGATCGCAGCGCAATGGTGCAGCGGGTGCTGGAGAGTCTGACGGCTGTGGTCGATGTGCGGCTGTCTGTGGTCGAGCGCAGCGGCAAGGAAAGGGAACTTTTCGCCGGTCAGGGGCGCCATGCCGGCCTGGAGATCGGCGGCCAGATCGAGGAGATTCTATGAACGACGATAGACAGGACATTGGTGGGCTTCAACCCACCCAGCAGGCAGATGCCCTGGCTGTGCATACCTTCAGCCGCAATGTGAGCCTGCGTCTGCTGACATGGAGCGTGCTCAGCATGGCAGTGGGCGGGCTGCTCTGGCGCCGCGGCAGTCTGTTCTGGCGCGGCTTCGGCGCGCAAGCGCTGGGCTGGGGCGCCGTCGATGGGCTGATCGCCCTCAGTGGGCTGCGCCCCGGACGGCAACCACCGCAAGACCCGGCGCGGGCGGCGCGCAACCTGCGCCGGCTGCTCTGGTTCAACGCCATGCTGGATGTCGGCTACATGGCCGGCGGCCTCTGGTTGGTGCGCAGCAAGGGGCGCAGCGATGCGCAGTGGCGTGGGCAGGGCTGGGGCATCGTAGTGCAGGGCGGGTTCTTGTTTGTGTTTGACGTGGTGCATGCGCTGCGCCGACTGGCCCGTGCCTGAACTTGGCAGGACAGCCTCGTGGGTTGGCCGAATAGCGAAGTGATCAAACTCAGAGGCTGTTTGTAAAGCTACGACGTCAACGCAGCGGCGCAAAGATGCAGAGAAACGCAGAGGCCACACTTGTGGAACTCCTTTATCTTCCTCTGCGAACCTTTGCGTCTCGGCGACGCTGCGTCGAAGGGGCCTTTGCAGGCAGCGTCTCAAACAGCCGTGCGGTGCAGAACCGCCCTACGAGAATGCGAAAGTGAGGAGAAGCTGATGAAGCAGTCCGACGCAGAGCAATCGTTGCAAGAGTATGTCGCCTGGCTGGAGGAGCGTTCGATGCTGCACCAGGCGGCGCAAGTCGGCGCACGCTACACCGGCCAGGGTCGCCAGTGGCGTCACCCCTATGCCGCGACCCAGCCGCGCGCGGCGTCGGCGCTGGCGTCGGTCTGGTTCGCCGCCTACCCCGCGTCGATCATCACCCCGCCCGGCGCGTCGGTGCTGCAGACGCTGGGCGACCCGGCGCTCTGGCAGGCCTTCGCGGACATCGGCATCAAGGCGGTCCACACCGGGCCGATGAAGCAGTCCGGCGGCGTAGAAGGACGCACCTTCACCGCCTCCATCGACGGCCACTTCGACCGCATCGGCACGGAAATCGACCCGGAATTCGGGACGGCGGCCGAGTACGCGGCCATGAGCCGCACCGCCGCAGCCCACGGCGCCATCGTCATCGACGACGTGGTGCCCGGCCACACGGGCAAGGGCGCCGACTTCCGCCTGGCCGAGCTGGGCTACGGCGACTATCCCGGCATCTACCACATGGTGGCCGTCGCGCCGGAGGACTGGCCGCTGCTGCCGGAAGTTCCGCCGGGACGCGACGCGGCCAACCTGTCCCAGGCGGCGGTGGACGCGCTGGCAGAAAAGGGCTACATCGTCGGCCGGCTGCGCCGCACGATCTTCTACGAGCCGGGCGTGAAGGAGACAGACTGGAGCGCCACCCCGGTCGTGCGCGGCGTGGACGGCGTTGAGCGCCGCTGGGTCTACCTGCACTATTTCAAGGCGGGCCAGCCGACGCTCAACTGGCTCGACCCGACCTTCGCTGCGCCGCGCCTGGTGATCGGCGACGCGCTTCATTCCCTCGACGTGCTCGGCGCGCGCATGTTGCGCCTCGACGCCAACGGCTTCCTCGGCGTGGAGCGCCGTGCCGGCAGCCCGGCCTGGTCGGAAGGGCACCCGCTCTCGATCACCGCCAACCAGTTGATCGCGGGCATGGTGCGCAAGGCGGGCGGCTTCACCTTCCAGGAACTCAACCTCACCGTGGACGACATTGCGGCCATGTCCCAGGGCGGCGCGGATCTGGCCTATGACTTCATCACCCGCCCCGCCTGCCAGCACGCGCTGGTCACGGGCAACACCGAGTTCCTGCGGCTGATGCTCCACGAGATGCGCGCCGCCGGGGTGGACCCGGCTGGGCTGGTGCACGCGCTGCAAAACCACGACGAACTGACCCTCGAACTCGTCCATTTTTGGACGCTGCACCACGATGACGTGTACACCTACGCCGGGCGCACGTGGACGGGCGGCAAGCTGCGCGACCACATCCGCGCCGAGATGTACGACAAACTCACCGGGCCGGACGCACCCTACAACCTGCCCTTCGTCACCAACGGCGTGGCCAGCACCAGCGCCAGCATCGCCGCCGCGGCCCTGGGCATCGCTAGTCTGGATGATCTGAGCGCCGAGGATGCCGCGCGCATCCAGCAGGCGCACCTGCTGCTGGCGATGTACAACGCGCTGCAGCCGGGCGTCTTCGCCCTGGCCGGCTGGGACCTGGTGGGCGCGCTGCCGCTGCCGCGGGAAGCCGTGGCGCAGTTCATGGGCGACGGCGACACCCGCTGGATCCACCGCGGCGCCTATGATCTCATGGGGGTCAACCCGGCCGCGGCGCAGTCCAACGCCGGGCTGCCCCGCGCCCGCAGTCTCTACGGGTCGATCCCGGAGCAACTGGCGCGTCCCGGTTCCTTCGTGAGCCAACTGCGCCACGTGCTGGCCGTGCGCGAACGCTATC
>JAPKMV010000323.1 GCA_026645635.1 Caldilineaceae bacterium | reverse complement strand
CATGTAGCCCGCGGCCATCGGCGAACCGTCCCCCTGTGTCACCACGTCGCGCAGATGCACCGCGGCCGTCTTCGGGATCTCGTCGCCGAACGCCTCCAGCGTCACCGCGGCCCGGCGAATGCCCAGCAGCGGCGGCAGCTTGCGCAGCGGTGGCGCAGCGGCTGGTGCGGCCTCGCCCGCCTCGCGCACGATGCGCACGCCCAGGTCGCGCGCCACGTCCGCCGCCTCGGGCGTGATCAAATCGTGCGCGCCCAGGACGAGCACGTCGCCTTTGCGCGCATGCACCAGCCGGCGGATATCCGCCGCGGTGAAGAGTTGCCGGTTCATTCCGCCTTCTTTTTGCGCCGGGGCGCCTGCCCTGCGGGTGACGGTGGCGCTGCTGCGCTGCCGCCCGGTTCAGACACCCCGGTTACGCTTTTCCCCCGAAGCCGCCCTTCGTGCTCTTCGGCAGGATCATCTCCACGTCCTGATGCGGGCGCGGGATGACGTGGACCGAGACCAACTCGCCGACGCGCTTGGCCGCAGCCGCGCCGGCGTCAGTGGCCGCCTTGACCGCGCCCACATCCCCGCGCACCATCACGGTGACGAAGCCGCCGCCAATGTACTCGCTGCCGATCAGCGTGACGTTGGCCGCCTTGACCATAGCGTCGGCGGCCTCAATGGCGCCCACCAACCCCTTGGTCTCCACCATCCCCAGGGCAATCATGGCAATGTCTACGGGCATAATGTTCCTTCCTTTGGTAAATGATGAATCTCTTAATCTCCTAATCTCGTAATCTCATGGCTAGAGATTAGGAGATTGAGAGATTGGGAGATTGTGACACAAACTGGTTTGTCAATTGCCAGCCGCTTTCAATTCCGCCAGCACCCGGCGCACGATGGTGGCGATCTGGTCGGCGTCGTTGACGGGATGGGCGATGACGGTGCTGGCGCCGTAGCTGTTGGCCGGAAGTGCGCCGCCACTGCGCAGTTGCGCCGGGTCGTCGGTCGAACCGGGGACGAGCGCGGCGGCCGGTGGCGGCGTGGTCTCGTAGGCCAGGCGCTTGACGTTGTACAGGTGGTGCACGCCGATATTGTCGCCGGTGATGGCGCCGCCGATGCCGCCTGAACCCAATGTGAACGACGGCATGACGCCGGTGGTCATGCCGGTGGCGCCCAACGTGCCCAGCGTGTTGACCAGGATGCGGAAGACTGGCTTCTCAAGGCCGAAGCGCATGATCACGTTGTCGTCCTGCGCGTGGATCACCAGCGAGTGGCCGCGGCCGCCGTAGTCGATCAGCTCCAGGCAACGCTCGCAGCCCGCTTCCCAGCCGTCGGCCTCGTACCAGCCGAGCACCGTGGTCAGTTTCTCGGCGGAGAGCGGCTCGCTGCGGCCGACCTCTTTCAGCCGCGCCACCAGGACGCGCGCCGTGGCTGGCACGCGGATGCCTGCCATCTGCGCCAGTTGCTGCGGGCTTTTGCCCACCGTCTTCGGGTTGATCAGCGGCCCCGGCGTGAAGAGCAGCTTGCCCAGCGCCTGCGCCTCGGCCTCGTTCACGAAATGCGCGCCCTCGGCCTGCATCAGTTCCGCCAGTTGTGCGGCGATGGGCTTGTCGGCCACCACCGCCTGCTCCGTGGCGCAGATGACCGAGTGGTCGAAGGCTTTGGAGGCGACGATATATTTCGCCGCGCGCGCCAGGTCTGCGGAGCGGTCCACGTAGACCGGCACGTTGCCCGGCCCCACGCCGTAGGCCGGCTTGCCCACCGAGTGCGCGGCCTTGACCATGTCGCTGCCGCCGGTGGCCAGGATCAGCGCAACGTACTTGTGGCGCATCAGTTCCTGCGTGCCGGGCAGCATGATCTGGCTCATGCAGGCGACCAGCCCTGGCGGCATCCCGGCGCGTTCGCCCGCCTCGGCCATGAGCCGCGCCGTTTCCACGCAGCACTTCGCTGCCGACGGGTGGGGCGCCACGACGATGGCGTTGCGCGCCTTGACCGCGATCAGGATCTTGAACATGACCGTGGAGGTGGGGTTGGTGCTCGGCGTCAGCGCGGCGACCACGCCCATGGGCCAGGCGATGTCGTAGAGCTTGCGCCGCGGGTCGTGGCGCACCACGCCCACGGTGGGGATCTCCTTGATCGCGTCCCACAGCACGCGGGAAGCCAGGGTGTTCTTGAGCGTCTTGTGTTCCGGCACGCCGTAGCCGGTCTCCTCGCAGGCCATGCGCCCCAGCCGTTCCGCGGCGGCGTGCGCTGCCTCGGCCATCGCCGCGCAGATGCGGTCCACCTCCGCCTGGGATGCGTGGAAAAACTGGCGCTGCGCCGCGCGCGCAGCGACGGCCAGGTCACGAGCTTGTTGGATGGAAAGGAGATCGTTGTCCATATTGGCTCACGCAAAGACGCAAAGGCGCCAAGAAAGGCAAAAAGATCGGATGTTATGACTACAGCGGTCAATCAGGCAGGCCATTGACGATTCGTTTGATACCACGTTTGATCAGCGCATCTCCGAAATTGATCAGTAAACCGAGCCGCTTGTCCGCCAATCGTAGATAGGTCAACAACTGTTTCGTGTGCACTGCTGCAATTGCCTCAACTGATTTCAGTTCCAAGATTACTTGATCTTCCACCAACATGTCGATTCGATAACCGAGTTCCAGACGCACATCGTCGTATACAACTGGCAGTGGCTTCTGCCGTTCGATTCTCAGGCGCCGCAGCGCGAGTTCGTATGCCAGCACTTCCTCGTAAACTGATTCGAGCAATCCCGGCCCCAGTCGGGTATGCACCTTGAATGCAGCATCGACAACAATTCGAGCAACTTGATTCTCGTTCATCACGGCACCTCGGGGTTACGCTGCAGAATCTGTCCTGATGTGAAAATGGCTCACGCAAAGGCGCAAAGACGCCAGGTCGCACCAGATTATCTTCGTTTTCGGCGCCGCGCAGGCATGATGCCTGTTCAGCGGCGGAGGTTACGGGGAAGCCGAGCGTGCGCAGCGCCAAATTGTTGCCACCCGTGAAACCCAGGTTGCCCTCCGGCGTGAGCAGCGTAACCTCGGGAAACTCGGCCGCGACCATGGCCGCGCTGCCGTCGCTGCTGCCATTGTCCACCACCAGCGTTGCTACGGTGTAGCCTGTCCCCCCGCCCTGCGCGGCGATGCTGTGCAGGCATTGGCGCAGCAAGGACTTCACATTATAGGAGACGATAATTATGGCTACACGAACCAATTTTCCCTCACCAATTTATGGCAGCCCCAACTGCACGTTGATCTGGTCGATGTTGTTGTTGACCACCTCCACGCCCTGGTGAATCAGCCCGCCCCACCAAAAGCGCGTGCCGATCGGCGGTCGCGCGTCGAGCACTATGCAGCCGCTGACCTCGCCGCGCTGCCCCGGCATCAGATACCACTGCTCGCGCCCATCGATCACGCGGCGCTCCAGGTCTTCGGGACGACCCACGGCCCAACGGAACGGAAAGTCCACACCGGTGGTGTCGAAGTTGATGCCAAAGCGCCACGCGCCGTCCTGCTGAAGGAAGCTCGGATCGTCTTGCGCCGCCGCCAGGGTGTTGTAGTTCTCGCCAAAACGATATTCCTGGCCCGGCCACGGCCCGCTGGTGCGGATCGGCACCTGGCTCTCATTGGCAACGATCGCGCTAAAACAGAGCTTGTCACCCAGCGCGCGCAGCACGACGCGGTTCGATTCGTCGGCCCAGTCGATCTCGCCGCCCACCACATCGGCGCGGGGCTTCCCACCTTCTTCGATGGTCAATTCCCGGGTGACGCGCACAGCGTTGCCGGCGGCATCGCGCGCCTCGCCGACCAGCAGATAGGTGTCGTTGGGCGGCGGTTCGGCGTTGAGATCGACGCCACCGTCATAGCTGTAATCGTGATAGCCCCGTTCGGTCGGTTCCACCAGCCCCGGTTCCTCGGCAATGAAGAAACGCAATTCCGCGCGCTCCGGGTGTTGGAGAAAGAGGTTGATGCTCTCGACATCCTTGGTGAGATAGTAGCCGATGCTCACGCGGTCATCCGCCAGACCATCCTGATTGGGGCGAAAGACCTGCGGCGTCACGGCAAAGTTGCTCAGTTCAGGCAGTTCGGTGTCGCCGTCGGCCAGCGTGATCTGGCCGGTCGCGCTTTCCGTGGCGCCGCCGTCATCGACCACCTCCACGGTCCAGGTGTAGACGCCGTCCGGCAGCACCCGGCTGAGCACCTCCACAGGGCCATAGTCGGTTTCCATCACCTGCGGTTGGTCGACCACCCCGCCCCAGAGCACGCTGTAGTCGCCCGGCGCACGCCCGCGCGCCTCGCGGAAGAAGTAGCGGTTGCCCGCAGCATCATCGAAATAGATGCTCACATCCGCAGGACGTCGCAGGCTGTAGCGGATTTCCACCACATCGTTGTCGCCGTCGGCATTGGGGGTGATCTGATCGCCGGAGAAACTCACAGTGTGGAGCAGCGGGCCGACCGCAAGGTCAAGCTCGCCGCAGCCCGCCAGCAGCAGCGCCGCCAGAAAGATCACAATCGTTGGATGGAAGCGTTTCCTGATAGATATCATCACACTCAATCTTGGCACCCCTTGCACCTGCCGTCAAATATAAAGTAGGGACATGGCCTTGCGCCTGCCCTGGACAACCCTGCCCAACCGCTCAGTCAATCACCACTTCGATCCCGTCGATGTGCTGCTGCGCGGCGCCGCCCTCCCAACTCAGCGGCGCGTCCGGCGCATCCGCCGCATAGACGCGCAGATCGACGCTGTAGACGCCGGGCTGTGGTTCAGCGCCGAGCCAGTCTGCGGCCGGAATGACGCTGGCGACGATCTCTCCCGGCTGCCAGCGGCTCGTCGGATAGGTGTAGCCGCCCAGCCGGCGGTCGGGCGGTTGGGCGATCCGCGCGCCAGCCTGCGATGTTGCCAGCGCCAGGCGCAGGTCGTCGTTTGCCGGCGCGCCAGGCGGACGCTGCCAGAAGAGCAGCAGATCACCGTTGTTCACGGCCTTGTACCCGACCAGCGTGACCCGGCCAGCCGCGCTCGCATCGATGCGATGGTCGACGGGCGGCGCGGTGGCAATG